>JBEKHQ010000086.1:0-7819 GCA_050012195.1 Bryobacteraceae bacterium
GCGGCGGCCTTCCTCGGTGTCGTTATCTTCCAGGGGAGCTGTATCGGCGTAACCGGCGATCGACATTCTCTCGTGCGGAACGTCGAAGCTGTTCAGCAGTTCGAGCAGAGCGATGCTGCGCCCGGCCGACAGTTCCCAGTTGCTGCGGAAGCGCGAGTTGTGGATGGGCACCGCGTCGGTGTGTCCTTCCATCCTTACCGGATTGGGGATTTGATTGATGGCCGAAGCGATCTTTTTGATGCTGGGGTAGGTTTCCCGCGTGACCACGTCTTCGCCGGAAGGAAACAGGGCCGCTTCGGTGAAGCTAATAGTCAGGCCGCGCGCGCCCATGCTGATCCGCAATTTTCCGCTCTTGACCTCCTGCTCCAATTCCTTGCTTAGAATTTCGAGCGAGGGCAGCAGTTCGACAACCTTATCGCCCGGCTTCTCGTCGACCTTCACCATGCGCTTTTGTCCGCCCGGCCCGTTTCGCTGCGCGTTGCCCTGTCCCCGTTCCCCGACCGTTCCGCCGAGCACGACGGCAACCACTTGCTTAAAGGATTCTCCCTCCAAGGCCTTTTTCACCGAATCGGAAACCGCCTGCGCCTTGGCTTTGTCCGTTTGGGAGGTAGCGAACATCACCACAAAGAAGGCAAAGAGAAGAGTAATAAAATCCGCATACGAGACCAGCCAGCGCTCGTGATTTTCGTGTTCTGCATGCTTCTTGCGCGGCATTGTTTTGCGGCCGGAGCTTAGCTCTTTGCCGGCGCGGCTTGCGGCGCAGCGGCGGGATTCTCCTTGCCCTTCTCCTTTTTCTTAGAGCTGGATTTCTCCTGGTGCTGGTAGGCTTCGAGTTTGCTGCGGATGATCTTGGGATTCAATCCTTCCACGATGGCCACCACCCCTTCCAATTTCAGTTCCTTGAGTTCCCGATCGCATTCGATTCGGGATTTGATCTTGTTCGCCGCCGGCAGCAGGAGAATGTTGGCGATTCCTACGCCATACACCGTGGCGACGAAGGCCACCGCGATTCCGTGTCCCACTTCCTCGATGTTGGCGAGATTCTTCATGACCTGAATAAGGCCCATCACGGCTCCGATGATTCCGATGGTGGGCGAATACCCGCCGGCGCTTTCGAACACCTTGGCTTCCGCCAGCGCTCTGTTATCGGCCATGTCGATTTCGAGCATCATCATGCTGCGTAGTTCCTGCAGGTCCGTGCCGTCGACGGCCAGCGTCAGCGCTTTGCGCAGAAACGGATCTTCTATTTTGAGAGCATCGTCTTCGATCGAAACTAAGCCGTTCTTGCGGGCTTTGGTGGCGTAGCCGATCAACTGCTCGATGGCCGCGTCGGGCGGTTGGGTTTTATCCAGGAACACGTGGACTAATCGCGCCAGGGCCCCCTTGAGCACGCTGAGTGGCGTGCTGACCATCACCGCGCCGAACGTTCCGCTCAGGACGATCATCGCGGCGGTGATCTGCGATACGTCCTTGATCTTGCCGCCCTCCATCACCAACCCACCGATGATGCCGCCAAACGCAAGCAAGATGCCGGCTATCGTAGCGAGATCCGGGCGGGCGCCTGGCTGCTTGGCCTTGCCTGGTTTCGCGGATTTGGACTCCGGATTGGGTTGATCGGCCATAGGGTGTCAGCGCTGCGGATCCTCTCCCGGTTTTTCTTCGTCGTTTGTCACTGCGACTAATGAACGGTTGGCGATCATGCGCTTAAAATCGATTACCTTTTGGATCACTTCGCCGGCGGACTCCAGCACCATGAACTTCTGACCGGACGTCATCGCGATCACAGTGTCGGGTGTAATCTCAACGTGTTCAATCAGATCCGAATTCAGCACTAACGGAACGCGGTTAATGCGCGTGAGCCGGATCATAGAGGTATCCAGATTTTCTTATCGGTTCGACGGGGCGGGGTATGAGCTCGACCAACTACTTGGGTGGACTAGACTTGAATGGCCCGGAGCGGATTAGCGGAGGATTTCGAGGATCGCGTTCAGTTCCTTGCGGATTTCTTCGAGCAGCGCCGGATTCTGGAACAGATCGCCTTGCGGACGGCCCGTTTTCCGCGTCATCGCATCGGGCGTCTTCGCGACGTTTTCACGTCCCCGCGAATCGAGGAATTTCCGCGCGCCTTCGATGGTATAGCGCTTGTCGTAGAGCAAGCGCTTGATCTCCAGCACCAATTCAACGTCCTTCCGTCGATAGAGCCGATGGCCTTTACCGGACTTCTTGGGTCCCAGCGAGGAAAACTCCGTTTCCCAGAACCGCAAGACGTAAGGTTTTATTCCCGCCAAGCGGCTTACTTCGCCGATACGAAAATACAACTTATCGGGAATCTCCGGCCGTTGCTCCCCAACCGCGGGCTCGTGCATATTTCGTCATTCTACCACTCCATCCCGGTGACCTTACACTGGTAATTACGAAACGCGAAGAACCAGCACGCCCTAACCCGCCGCGCCGCGCCTCCAGTATTTTGGCGGGCATCCACCCAGTCCAGGAAGCGTTGCGAGCAGGCCGCGCGCTGGACCGGCTCCTGATCGCTCGCGGGGCCGGGGGAGCGCGGCTCCAGGAAATTATCGATCTCGCGCGCGAGCGCTCGGTCCCGATACGATTCGAACCGCGCGCGATATTGGACCGAGCGGCGAATGGCGCCACGCACCAGGGTGTCGTCGCGATGGCAGCGGCCCAGCGCTACGCGGAGCTGGAACAAGTGGCAAATGGCGCGCAACTGCTGGTGCTGCTGGACGGCGTCGAGGATCCGCACAACCTGGGCGCGATCATCCGCACCGCGCACGCTGCCGGCGCCGCCGCCGTTCTGGCGCCCGAACGTCGAGCCGCGGGAATCACCGAGACGGTGGCCAAAGCCGCGGCCGGCGCGCTCGAACACCTCCCCGTGGTTCGTATCGGCAACGTCAGCCAGACACTTGAAGAATTGAAATCGCGCGGATTCTGGATCTACGGGTTGGATGAACGGGCCAGCGCACTATACAGCGAAACCGACTACGCCACGCCAACCGTATTTGTTTTGGGAGGCGAAGGCCAAGGTCTGCATCAACTGGTGAAGAAGCACTGCGACGTTCTGGTGCGCATTCCCATGTCGGGCGCGATTTCTTCACTCAACGTTTCGGTGGCGGCCGGAATCGCGCTGTTCGAATGGCGGCGTCGGAGCTCACATTCCAGCTAATTGGCGCACGGTCTGGAACGTGTCGGCTTCCGCCGCGGTTTTGTCGTTGCGATAGCGCTTCACGCGAGCGAAACGAAGCGCCAGGCCGCTCGCATAGCGCGGACTGACTTGGATCTCGTTGAAGGCGATCTCGGCCACCAGCTTCGGCTCAACATAAACGGTATAGCTGTCGCGACCGATCTCGAGCGGCAGCAGTTGGCGTGTCTGCCATTCGAGCATCTCATCGGTGAGCCCCTTGAAGGTCTTGCCGAGCACCGCGAATCCGCCCTTCTCGGTGTCGCGCGCGCCGAGATGAAGATTGCTCAGCCATCCCTTCCGGCGTCCGTGACCCCATTCCGCGGCAAGAATGACGAGATCCAGCGTGCGAGCCTGTTTCACCTTCAACCAGCTCTGGCCGCGCGCGCCGGACGCGTACGGAGCGCCGATCGCTTTGGCCATGATGCCCTCATGGCCGCGGCTCAACGCTTCGGCCAGAAACTCCGCGGCCTGGCCGGCGTCGGAAGTAATCATGTGCGGCATCAAATAGCCGGGGCTGAGTTCTCCGAGCGTTTGGAAGCGGCGGGCCTGCGGCTCGTCAAGCAAGGATCCGCCGTCGAGGTAGATCAGATCGAACCAGAACGCCGTGAGCGGCAGCTCGCCGCGCATTCGTTCCACGTCCAGCTTCCGTCCGAAGCGCCGCATGGTGGCTTGGAATGGTTGCGGGCGCCCATCGGGCTTGAGGCTGAGGACTTCGCCGTCCAGGATCAAATTTCGGGCCGGCGACGCGCGCACCATCTCTACCACTTCCGGAACCGCCGCGGTGACATCGTTCAAGCTGCGCGAGTAGACCAAAACATCCTCGCCCGATTTATGCGCCTGCACGCGCGCGCCATCCATCTTGAACTCCAAGGCAGCTTCGCCGAGTTCCTGGATTGCTTCGGACACATTGCCGGCCGATTGCGCGAGCATCGGCTGCACGGGTCGAAACAACCGGACGTCGTAGTGGGTTAAGTCGCCCGTTTCGAGAGCGGCTCGGGCCACCGGAGCGATATCACCCGCCAGCATTACTGCGCGGCGAACTCGGTCCAGCGCGATCCCCGATGCCGTGGCCACCGCATCCAGCATCACGCCTTCGAGCGCGCCTTGCCGCAGTTCGCCCAGGATCAGTCCGGTGAGGAAACGCTGCTCGGGGCCGGTGGCACGCGCGAACAAACCTCGGAGCAATTGGGAACGCTCGCGGGCGGACCCGCCTCCGGTGGTTGCCGCGATGGACTGGAAGATGTGGTCGGCTTCCCTGAGCTCGAGGCTGGGACTTTCAGCGGGCGGGCCGGTGGCGGCTCGAAGCGCCGCGTGGCCGATGCCGATGCGTCGCTCGCGAATCGCGCCGCTGAGGAACGCCACCGCGATCTCGATTTCATCGCCGCGGAGCTGCCGCAACAGCGCGGCCAGCAGGGCCACTTTGGCTAATCGACGCGCGGTTTCGCCGACCTGACGAGAGGTCTCGACCACCGCGGCCAGCAGCATGTACGCAGGATAGCGAAAGCCCGCGCTGAAAATTCTAGAAGGTGACGTGTTGCGTGGTCACCACGCCCACGCTATTCGTGATCGCGAGATCGAAGCTGGCGACATCGGCCTCATTGCCGGTAACCGGGAAATTGGCGAGCAGCGCGAATGTGCCGCCCGCGGTGGTGGTAGCGAAGTACTGCTGGAAGCTGGAAGCGGCGTTCACGGAGATCGCGCCCGGCTGGATGACGTTACCCTTCGCGTCGTAGAAAGTAAACACGAGTTGCGACGCCGAATAAGTATTGTCGAAACCATCCATGCTCACATTGATCTCATCGGTGAGTCGAACCGCGCCCGCCGAATCGATATTGACGCCGGCGGGCGCTATCGTAAGACTGGTTTGTTGCGTCGCATTCGGCAGGGTCAAGGTGAATGTGATGGTTCCCGCAGTGGTGCCGGTTTGAAAGGCAATATTGGGTTGGCCATTGAAAGTGGCGGAAGCGGCGCCGGGCGCGATGGTGACCGTCGCTTCGCGCTTGGGGCCCGATAGGAACTCGATGGCGGGATCGTCGCTGACACCCGGGACGCTGGAAGCAAACGCCAGGGTCAGCGTTCCGGTGCCGCTCACTTGCGAAGCCGAAGCCAGCGTGACGGAAACGCTGTTCTGTTGGGCGCTGGCGCCGAGCGTGGATGCCAGTTCGATGGAGGCGGTGGGCACCAGCGGCTGGAGGCCGAGGCCGGTCAGCGTGAAGGAGCGCTGGTCAATCGTAAGAGTGCCCTGGGCGGCCGTGCCGGTTTGCGGTTGAAAGGTAACTTGAAACGAAGCGGTTTGCCCGGGAGCAAGCTGCACCGGCGCCGTTAATCCAGTCGGACCGCTGAATCCGGTCCCGGTGACGGTGATGCTGGAGACCGTCAAGCTGGCGGATCCGGTGTTGGCGAGCGTGAAGCCTTGGGTCTTGCCGCTGCCGGTGTCGACGGATCCAAAATCGATTACAGCGCCCGCCGCGAGCGGCGTACTGCTGCCGGTCAAAGTCAGCACCGCCGCCGCAACACCCATTCCTTGAAGCGCTACGTTGAGAGTATTCACCACCAGAAACGCGCCGTAGTTACCGTTGGAGGTGGGACTAAAGGCAACGTCAAACTCGGCTTCCGATCCGGGCGCGATAATGTATGGCAGCGAAGGCGCGGCCGATATGTTGAATCCCACGCCGGAGAGCGAGAGCGTCTGGAAAGTCTGAGGGCCGCTTCCGATGTTCTTGACGTGAAATCGCGTTGTGATCGTGTCGCCGGCCGCGGCCGCGCCCACGTTGAAAAGCGATCCCACCGGGTTGTCATTAGTGCCGTCGAATTGAAACAGTTGGATCTGCGCCATCGCGGTTAGAGGCAGCAGGGACGCGAGCCACAGGATGCGGGCCGTCATCGTTCCACCTCCGGAAGTCTGTAAACACCTTCGAGCCCCGGCGTGGCCCGAATGGCGAATTGGGCGGCGCCGCCGAGTCCGCGAATCTGGACCCAAGCGTCTCCCATCTGTTCGAACGAGAAACCAGCCGGCAACTCCGCTGGAAGCTGAATCTCGCTCCCATCGGTTCGTCTTATGACGACGCTCTGGGTCGACAATCTGCCGCGGCGAAGGCCGATTGCGTAAACGATGTCGCCCGAGGACAGCATGAACGCCGGAGCGGTTACGCCCGCAAGCGCGGACTCGGAATCCATCTCGCCGGTAGCCAGCAAAACGCGGATGTCCCACAATCCGTCGGCGCGTTGCAGGATGAAAGCGGCATGAGCGGAGTCGGGTGAAGCGATGGTGAGCACGGTCCCATCGCCGAGCGAGGTCTGGCCGAGAGCGATGGCTTGCAACCCGGCGGCCGACCACCGGAACAATTCATTCGTGGCCGCGAGATATGCCAGGGCCGGAGCGCCATTCGGAGCGAAGGCGAACAGCGCGGGCCCAGCAGGCGCGTTCATGCTCGCGACCATTTGCCCAAGCCGTCCGAGCGCGATGACGGCCGAATCGGTCTTGAGCAATTCGAAAGAACCCGAGGAAGCGAACGAAACCGCCGTGCCAGGGGCAGCCTTGCCCAAAATGAAATTGCCCGCAATGCCGTATAACGGGTGGACCGCCTGGGCTCCGTCCTCGACGAAGCCGATTTGGGGCGCCGACAGTTGCGCCCGCGCGGCCGCGGCCACTGCCAATGTGAAGAAAAGCGTTCGGATCATGGATTCCCCACGATGATGCTGGGCGCGCCGATGCTGACAGCGGGCGGCGTTGTAGCGCTTGCAGCCGAGTGCGAGCGCTCGGCTACGACCACCCCCGCGGCTGCCGCGCCTACGACGATGGCGCCAATCAGCAGCCACTTGCTATGACTCTTGTGTGGTTCGGCGAAAACACCCTGGCCGCCCGCTTTCGGCCCGACGGTGTCGCTTAGATATTGCGTGCTGACGAGGCCGGCCCGCGCCTGGTCCTTCAACGCCGTGATGCGAATTTCGACCGGCCCGGCCGTCTTGTTCCACTGCATGCCCCAAACCGTGGCGCGCCCGTCCGCGCCGGTTGTCACGACTTCGGTGCGTAATCCCGAGTTGAAGACGCCGCTCGATCCTTCGTCGGGAAGCCTGAAGCTGACGGCGGCGTTGGCGACCGGTTTGCCGGTTTCGTCGGTTACCAGCACGGTGAGGCCGCGCGTGGCACGGGAACCGGTCTGGTAAACCACGCCCTCCCCTTCCACGATCTTCAACTGGACGATGACGGAGGCGTTCGCCGCGACGGTGCACGCGACAGTGTATGCGAACAGAGCGCACAGGATCTGGCGCCAACGGATTAGTGCTAGGATTTTCACGTCATATACGTGCCCGGAAGTTGGGGATATTCTCGCGAAAACCGTTTGGGGGAGCGTGCAATCGCGCAGGGAGAACCGCGCAGTGCGTTAGAATGGATGAGTTCGGGCCGTGGCGCAGCCTGGCTAGCGCGCTTGCTTGGGGTGCAAGAGGTCCCGGGTTCAAATCCCGGCGGCCCGACCATACGTTTCAGATATTTACAGCCATGCCGTCGATGTCTCGCCGATGTCGCTCTCAGGCACATCGACGTATAACCTGCGATCAAGCACGAATAAGGAGCGTGGCATGTCCAAACTTCACTTTGGGTTGATATTGGCGTTCATCGGC
>JBEKHQ010000087.1:0-7814 GCA_050012195.1 Bryobacteraceae bacterium
GACCAAGCCGCAGAAGTTTCTAGCCGGGATGGCGCCGGGATCGCTAGGCATCAACATCGACGGCTTTTGGCACACCATGGAGGCCGCCTCGAATGTGGGTTTCCACAATATCGAGGTCGATAACTCGCAGCTAAAACTCGCCCAGGCTTACATCAACAAGACGGGCGAGTTCAAAGACCGGATGGACAAACTGCAGTTGAGGCTGGTGGGATTGAACGAGGCCTACTCGCTGCTGGATCCGTCGAAATACGGCGAGATCACCGACGAGAATGTTCTCATCGGAAAATTCATGCAGGCCATCGGCGGAATCTACACCGGGCCGTACGGGCCGCTGACCAACGACGAAGAACTCATCCGGAAGATCGCCAAGCTGTGCGACCAGGAAGGCAAGCGTCTGAAGGAGAGCAACGGGATCCGGTTCGCCTACCACACGCATTCCTCGCTCGGCTTTCGACGCCTGATGGACCTCACGGATCCTCGCTACGTCAGTTTGACCACCGACCTGGGCTGGCTCGCGCGCGGCTACGGCACTCGCGGAGATACTTCGCCTCCGGCCGATGCGCTGGAGGTGGTGCGGGCCTACGAATCGCGCCTTTGCACGGTGCACATGAAGGACTGGGATCCTAATCCCGAATACGATTACCGTGGCCAGCACTATAAGGGAAGCGTGACGGCGCCAGGCAAGGGGATTATCAACTTTCCGGCAGTGGTGGACTTCCTAAAGGACGCGGAGTGGACCGGGCAGTGGCTGGGCGAACACGTCGGCATTGGGACTTACGACTTCGAGCGCACCGCGGACGCCGTAAGCATCTATCCGGAATATAAGGATTACATGGTGAACGTATTGCATTTGAATCTGGGGCTGAAAGTTTAATACGCTAATCCAGCGCCGGTTTGCGAGGGGCGGCGGGTTCGGCGGATAATGACTACGGTATCGGGGGAACCGTCACCGGCATGCTGACGTTAGAAGACCATAATCGGGCTCCGAAGTTTGCGTCGATGGAAAAGCCGGCGTCCATTAAGGACATTGCGAGAGCCGCGAATGTGTCCCACTCCACCGTTTCGCGGGCGCTGCGCAACAGCCCGCTGGTCAGCCGCGAAACCACGGAGCGGATTAAGACCATCGCCCACAAGTCGGGCTACAGGGTTAGCGCGGTCGCGAGAAGCCTGGCGACGAGTAAGACCAGAACCATCGGGGTGGTTGTCACCTCCGTCGTCGATCCGTTCGTCGCCGAAGTAGTAACGGGGATCGAGAACATGGCGATCAATCAGGGCTATTCGGTGTTTCTCGCCAGTTGCAACGCCGAAGCCGTGCGGGAAGCGCAAGTGGTTCAATCGTTCGAAGAGAGACGCGTGGACGGCATTATCGTGATGGACTCGCGCGTCGGATCGCTCTACGCCGAGCATCTCACGAAGATGAAAATCCCGATCGTCCTGATCA
Organism: Bryobacteraceae bacterium; assembly: GCA_050012195.1. Classification (GTDB taxonomy): domain Bacteria; phylum Acidobacteriota; class Terriglobia; order Bryobacterales; family Bryobacteraceae; genus Palsa-89. The sequence continues at coordinate 1,442 of JBEKHQ010000087.1, forward strand.
ACAAATTCCGGGTCGGCGAATTCATGTATTCGGTTTCTATCGACAATGTCATCGCCAGCCGCGAAGCAACCTCGCATTTAATTCAACTCGGCCATACTCGGATCGCCTATATCGGGGATCGCGACGGTTTTCAGGCGGACACCGATCGCTTTGGCGGCTATCGACAGGCTCTCGAGCATGCCGACATTTCTTTTCAGCCGCACCTGGTGGCGCACGGCGATGGAAAGCCGGCGGGTGGGGAAGAGGCCATGAAGCAACTCTTGACGCTGCCTGAAAGGCCGACCGCCGTATTCTGCTTCAACGACATGTCCGCCTTGGGTGCGTTAGGCGCGTTGCGCGCGCATAACCTGCGCGTTCCGGACGATATCTCGCTGGTCGGTTTTGACGATTTGTTCTTCGCGCCCTACACCCATCCGCCGCTGACGACAGTGAGGCAGCCCAAGGAACATATGGGGAGGCTGGCAACCGAGATCGTCCTGAAGCTGCTGTCGGGGATGAGCTGCGAGTACAACGTCAAGGTTCAGGGCGAGCTGATCCTTCGGGAATCCACGGCGCCTCCTCCGCGCGAAAATCTGGGTTTGCGGATTTGAAGCCCGGTTGGCCGCACACGTAGCCCGCACACGTTTGCATCGCCTGGGGACGCGTGCTAACATCGCGCCATGCATGGCCTCACCCGGCGCGAATTTGCGATCACACTGGGCGCCGTCGCGCTCGCGCGAGCGGAGACTCCCGGAAACCCGGCGGCGCTGAATCTGGCCGAGGCGGCCGCGCAAATCCGGTCGCGTTCTCTGACTTCCACGCAACTGGTGAAAGCTTTCCTCGATCGGATCGAAATCTATAATCCCAAGCTGAACGCGTTCAGTACGGTGATGCGCGCCGATGCGCTTGCCAAGGCCCGTGAATTGGACGCCGAACAGGCGGCGGGCAGGTTCCGCGGACCTTTGCACGGCATTCCGATCGCCCTCAAGGACAACATCGATACGGCCGGGGTCAGAACCACGGCGGCCAGCGCGCTATTCGACGATCGAGTGCCCAGTCAGGACGCAGTGGTGACCGAGCGTTTGAAAAATGCCGGCGCGGTGCTGATCGGCAAAACCAATCTCAACGAATTTGCGCTCGGCGGAACTTCCGCCACCAGCTACTATGGCCCGGTGCGCAATCCGTGGAATTTGGATCGCAATCCCGGAGGGTCATCGGGCGGATCGGCCGCCGCAGTCGCCGCCGAGCTGTGCACCGCCGCGATCGGGACCGACACCACCGGATCGGTACGCATTCCGGCGTGCAACTGCGGCGTCGTCGGTTTGAAGCCCACGTACGGATTGGCGCCGATTCGCGGGATCGTTCCGTTGACTTTCTCGCTCGACAGCTGCGGTCCGATTACGCGCACCGTTCAGGATGCGGCTCTTTTGATGAACGTCCTGGCAGGTTACGACAAGCTCGATATTTCCAGCGTGCAGCATCCCGCGGAAGATTATTTGGCCGGCATGAAACAAGATGTAGCCGGTCTTCGAATCGGGATTCCGCGCGCCCCGTTCTTCGACATGCTGGATCCCGATATCGCGGCTGCTATGGACGAAGCGATCCGAGTGATTTCAAAATCGGTGAAGAGCGTGAAGGACGTGACTTTGCCCGCGATGAACAACGTCGCCATGGGCCTGGGAGGCGAGCTGTACGCTTACCACGAGCAGTATTACACGCAGTACGCCGCTCGCTATCAACTCCGCGCGCGCCACATCTTGCGCGACCGCGCCAACCAGAAGGCGGCCGACTACATTCGCGCGCGATGGGAGATGGAACTGCTGCGAAGAACGATAGACGATGCTTTCGCCGATTTCGATCTGGTGGTCTTTCCCACCCGCCGCCAACCTCCGCGCACGGTGGAGGCAGCGTTGAAACTGGACGAGAGCGACACGCCGCGCGATCCCGAATCGGACAGCAACGCGTATTTCAGCGTATGCGGAATTCCCGGGATCTCGATTCCTTGCGGATTCACGAGCGCGGGGCTCCCGATCGGCCTCGAGATCGCGGGTCCACACTTCTCCGAATCGAAGATCCTGGCTTTGGCGCAAGGCTACGAGCGCGCCACCGATTGGCACAAACGCAAGCCGAAACTGACGCCCGAGACACCCGTGCCGCCGTTGACGCCGGCGAGCCAGTAACGAGCTTCCTTTTCGATATACTTCTCGAAAGGAGAACGATCCATGACGAATCGACGTTCATTTCTCGCTGCTTTAGGCGCCGGGTGCGCGCTCGCGAACAAATCTTTCGCACAATCACAACCTGCATCGCGTGAGACAACGCCCGCCGCCGGCCAGCTTTTCTGGACCACCGAAACGACTTCGGGCAAAGTCCAGGGGATCAGCAACAGCGGCATCGCGGAATTCAAGGGCATTCCCTATGGGCTCCCACCGGGGGAAAGAATCGGTACATGCCGCCTCGCAAACCCGCGGCGTGGACCGGCGTGCGCGAGTGTCTTGGCCACGGGCAGATTTCTCCGCAAACGCTGGCCAGCTTGAACAGCGACTACGCGATGCTGATCCAGTGGGATCTGCACGTCGGCGGAATGGGCGAAGATTGTCTCTCCTTGAACGTGTGGACGCCCGGTGTCAACGACGGCGCGAAACGGGCGGTTATGGTTTCGTTCCACGGCGGCGGTTTCGCCACCGGCTCGGGCAACGGTCCGGGTTATGACGGCGCGCAGCTTGCGAAGTTCGGCGACGTCGTGGTGGTGACGGTGAATCATCGGCTGGCGAGTTTCGGCTATCTTCATCTGGCCGATTTGGGCGCGCCGCCGGAGTTCGCGCATGCGGGCGTAGTGGGAATGATGGACCTGGTGGCGTCGCTGGAATGGGTACGCGACAACATCGAGAAGTTCGGCGGCGATCCGTCCAAGGTAATGATTTTCGGCCAGTCGGGCGGAGGCGCGAAGACCTCCACCATGCTGGCGATGCCTTCCGCAAAGGGCCTGTTCCATAGCGCGGGCGTGCAAAGCGGATCGACCATTCGTTCGGCCACGCGCGAAACGGCAACGCGTTCCGCGGAGGCGCTCCTGGCCAAACTCGGGATCGCGAAGGGAAACATCGCCGAAATCCAGAACGTTCCCTGGCAACGGATTCTTGAAGCGCAGACTTCGCTGGGGGCGACGGCATCGTTTTCTCCGGTGGTGGATGGCGTCGTGCTGCCGCATCATCCGTTCGATCCCACGGCGCCGCCCGAATCGGCCGACGTTCCCGTGGTGATATCGACGACGCTCGAGGATGCCGCGCTCGCGCTGACGAACTTCGACCTGACGGAAGACGGCCTTCGAACGATGATGAACGAACGCTACGGCGCGCAAGCGGAGCCGATGCTGGCGCTCTATCGCAGCCGTTATCCGAACAAGTCGCCATTCCTGATTCAGGCGCAGATCGCAACCGACGCGGGGGGACGCCGCAACGCGATGCTTCAGGGGGAGCGCAAATCCGCGCTGGGCAAGGCGCCTGCCTACATGTATCTGTGGGCGTTCGAGAGCGCCGGGTTCGGCGGGAAATTCGGCGCGGTGCACGGAACCGACGTGTCGGCTTCGTTCTACAACTTCCGCGACGGAGTGGGCGGAACCGGATCGCATCAGGAAAGGGCGCTGTGGTCGCGCTTCGCGGCGGCTTGGGTGTCGCTGGCGAAGACGGCGAATCCCAACAATCCGAAGGTCCCGAACTGGCCGGCCTACGATGCCGAAAAGCGCGCGACCATGATTTTCGACAACGAGACGCGGGTGGAAAACGACCCTCGGGCGGAAATAAGGAAGTTCTGGCAGGATATGCCGGCGCCCGGTGCGCGGCGGGCCTAACGATATCGTAATTAAGCGGCGGCTTGCCGCACGCTCACGGACACCGCCTTCCGCTGTCGACATAGACGCGGTGATCGGTCACGGAGAGCTGAATCGACGCGCAGTACGCGCCCGCGTGAGTCTCGATTGTTCGCGCGACGGGTTTCCGATCCGGGCGGGTAGACTTTTCGAACGCTTCGGCGATCACTCGGCCGCTCATCGAATCGGGGGCGCGCACGCCCTCCAGCGCCAGGACCGTCGGCGCGATATCGAAATTCCCCGCCGGCGCTTCAACCACGGCGCGCTTCCGGAAATCAGGACCCGAGAGCACCATCGGCGTGTGGATCACCCAAGGATTCAATCCACCGTGGCCGCTGCGGGCAAGGACGTTCTGACGCGTGTCCGTTGACGCAATGCGCTGCGCTCCAGGGAAGCCAAACTCGTTCGGCGCGGAGCTCCATTGGAATGTCACGATAATATCTGCCGCGCGGGCAGGCCGGCACTCGTTGATCAGTTCGAGCGAGAACGTGCCGGGAACCCAGCCCAGATTCTTGCCGGCGCGGCACTCGACCACTCCGTGCTTGGGGGGTCGAGCAGCGGTAAAGAGCAGATCCACACCGTCGGTCCCTTGGAGCCGCGCTACCAGGCGCCGGATGAGATCAGGCGCATGATCTTTCACGTACAGTAGAACGGACGGTCCGTTGCTCGCGGCGATGATTTCGCTCGCCTGGCCGGTCGCTTGGATCGCTCCGTTCAGATCCACCGGATCGGGCTCGGCGGCGAACCCGTGATCGGCGGTCACGATGATGTCGGTTGTGCTGTCCATTCCCAATTCGCGCAACTTGGCCTGGAGGAGACCGATCTGCTCGTCGTCGGTCTTGAGAACAGCCAGCGCCTGTGGCGAGCCGATGCCGAAGCGATGCTGAGTGGTATCGGGTTCCGTCAGCCAATCGATAATCACGCGCGAATGCAGCTCCGGAATGACGTAATCGCGCAGCACTCGCTCGGTCCAAAGCAGCGACGGAATCCCAGCTTCGGCTTTTTGGGAGCCGAGCCGCTGCTTGAGATCGCGATCCACTTGGTCGGGGAAAGCGACGCGGCGGCCGTCTTCCAAGCTGCCGCTGATCAGCGTCCCGATTCCCGCCGGCGCCATCGGATTCAAAAGGAAACCGCTCCCCGTGGAACCTGAGCTCAGCGCGGCGAAGGAAATGCCCGCCTTTTCGAGCGTTTCCGCCAGCGTAGGCACAGCTACCGCGTGGCCTCCCGAGATCTGCGCCAACTTGACGAGGTTTTGATAGTTGGCTGTATCAAAGGGCGTCTCTCCGACGCCTTCGACAAACATGGTATTGGACACGATGCCGTGCGCGGCGGGAACGGTACCCGTTGAAATGCTGGCTGAGTTCACGCGCGTCACGGTCGGGAAAACCGAATGCGCATTGGCGCACCACACACCTTCTTGTTTTAAGCGAAACAGGTTGGGCATGATTTGTTCGGTAATCATGTCGGGCCGGAGACCGTCCAGAACCAGAACGATCACAGCCGGGCGGTTGGCGCGCGGAGGGCCCTGATTGAAGAGAGCGAGCGCAAGGGCGAGGTTCACGATGCCGGCAGGCATTTCTACAGCGTAACCGATGGCGCGCCCCAATCCTCAAACCGTAGTGCCAAACTAGGAATATGGCTCGGGGCTGGGAAAGCAAGTCGATCGAGTCTCAAGTGGAGGCGGCCGAATCGCGACGCAACGCCGCGCGTGTGGCGCCCACCGATCCGGCGGAGCGGGAACGGATGCGCCAGCGGGAAAGTTTGCTCCTCTCGCGCACCCGCATTCTGCACGATCTGGAAGCAGCGCAAAACCCACGCCATCGCGAGGTTCTACGCGCCGCGCTCAAGCATCTCGACGACAAACTCGGCGAACTTTCGCCCGGATAGCGGCTGGTGTTCTTGAAAGCGGAACACGGGCATCCCATTTGCGGACAGTGACGCGCTTTCGCGATCTGCTAAGCTGTCCTCGCTCAGTTGATTGGTGTGGCAACGCGATTGCCTGTCTGTACTTCGGTGAGCGACCATGACTGATGTGACGCTAGAAGCGGTCTCTGTTGGAAGCGACACCGGCGGCCTGCGTATTCTGGTTGGCGACGACCAAGCGGACGTGCTCGAAGCTTTGCGCTTGTTGTTGAAGGGCGCGGGACACCAGAGCGTGTTGGTGGATTCTCCGCAAGCGCTTCTGCGGGCCGCCGCATCGCAGCCCTTCGATCTGATTCTGATGGATCTCAACTACGCGCGCGACACGACGTCGGGCGCCGAGGGGCTGGATCTTCTCTCTAGCCTGGAAGCGCAGGACAATCCCGCGCCCGTCGTGGTGATGACCGCATGGAGCAACGTCGATATCGCGGTGGAAGCGATGCGCCGGGGCGCGTGCGATTTCATCCAGAAGCCGTGGGACAACGCTCGGCTGCTGGGCGCCATCCGTCAACATGCCAGCCAAGCCGCCGAGCGAGCGAAAACCCAGCGGCGTGTGAAATCGGAGTTGGAGATCGCGCGCAATGTGCAACAGAAGCTGTTTCCGCAGGA
>JBEKHQ010000088.1:0-7797 GCA_050012195.1 Bryobacteraceae bacterium
GCGGTCCTCATCCACGCGTGTCCGCTCCACTAATCCCTTACCAACCAATTTATCTATGAGATTTGTGGCGGTGCTCAAAGCCAAGTTCATTTCGCGGGCAAGGTCACTCATCATAGTGGAACCTTTGCCTAACACCATAACCGCCCGGGTTTCCTGACGCGTGACTTCAAGATCGGAAGTCATGGGCGGCCGTTTCCAGACCAGCCGCTGGTTGAGAACGTCGAAATAATGAATCAGCTCTCGAAGCTGTCTCTCGACGGGCATCCCCGCCGCCGCTAAAACTTGATCATCCATCATAATCCTTCGAATGAGTAACACTTCGATTATCGAATTGAACTGAGCCGGTTGTCAAGCGCACCGAACGGATCTGGGACTGGAATAATTCTAGTTTCGTAATATTCGAAACGCCGTTTCAAAGAAACAAAGCCAGGCAGCCCGTTACAATCAGCGCAACTGCCCAAACCAGATCCAGATTCAACCAGGCATTCTTAAGCATGGACAGGCCGAATTTTTGGTAGACCAGAAGCGCCATCGCGGCGGTGACCACGAAGTATCCCAATGTGTGGACCGCCGTGGCCCAGATCCCGGTGACCGGCTCTTGAAGAGCGTGCGAATGCATATGCGGCATATCGGACGCTTCCGCGGGCGAGAGCCGCAGCACCACCGGCAACACCATGAGTCCGGCGCCGTGGGCGGACGCCATCAGAAACGACCAGAGGGCCAGTTCGTGAAATCGCACGCGCATCTTGGACCATTGAAAGTGACGGTTGCGGATGATCCGGTAGAGCCCGAGCGCGATCAGGGTCACCGCCACGACTATCTTGACGTCGTGGAGCGGCAATACGACTTGAATCAATCCGGCCAGAAGGATCGCGAGAGCGATGGCAGCAGCGTGGCCGAGCGCGATAGGCACAAGCGACCTGACGACAGCGCTGGAACTGTGTTCCTGCATTCCGAGGGCGACTGCAAACAGCCAGCCCATACCAGGGTTGAGGCCGTGGTAAGCGCCCAGAAAGAACAATGTGGCCCAGCCCCAGGCGAGGCCGTGGCTAGGAGTAGCAATAGGAGTCGGAGGAAGCATCGCCGCCTTCAAGATGCACCTGATGGCCGCGCAGGTCGCCGAACTCGACGAAAAAGTTCGGGTCCAGCTCCATGCCGCCCCCCGGAGGGACATTCAACTTGACCATCCAGCTTTGGATTCCTTCCGGATAGAACTGAGCGTCCCAGGGCGCATACAGCGAATTGGTGAAGTAAACGCGACGTCCATCGCGGCTCAGTTCCACCATCTGCGGGCCGCCGTTCAAAGGCTTGTTGGGCCGCTGGGGATGCGCGGCATGACGGACAATTCCGCCCAAATGTACCGACCCGGTCTTCTTAGGATGGAATGGATCGGACACGTCGTATTGTAAAAACTCACCGGTGCCCCAGCAGGAGACGTACAGGAAGCGGTCGTCCAGCGAGAGATTAATGTCGGTGATCAGCGGCGGCACAGCCTTGAATCCCTGGAGCAGCGGCGGCAGCTTTTCCGGATCGGCGGGCTCGGCGGGAATGTCGATGATCTTTTGCACACCCCAGTCGCCGCCGTTGCGATGCCAAACCCAGATAGAGGCTGAGAGATCCTTGAGCGACACCACCACGCCGAGGAAACCGTAGGGGCGGGTAGGATCGTGAGCCGGCCGGAGTTCGAGCGCCATTTGATACTCGCCGCCGAGATCGAGCGCTTTGAGGTGGCGGCGTTTGGGCAGGTCCCAAATATGGAGCGTATGGCCGTAGCCGCCCTTCAACAGGATCTCCGGATTCACTCCGTTCTGGACCATATGAGGAGTGCCCCACTCGCTGGTGATGGCGGTATCGAATCCCAAGTGCCACCAAAAATCATAGGCCAGGTATTGCGGCCCTCGATCCAGTTCCCATTTGCCGAGCACGTCGAAGCTATCGTGATCCATAACGAAAATGCCGCCGGGTCCCTCGCCGTCGGTGGCGCCGAGCGCGCTCGCGTAGATCCCGTCCGGCCCGCAGTGAACGGTGTGGGGAGTGCTGTATCCGGTGCGCGCAGCCAATGTCTCCGGCTCGATCACTTTCACGATTTGGGGGTTTCGAGGATCCGGCTTGGTATCGATAATATGGATGCGCGACGATCGAATTCCGGGCACGATCAAGTAACGCCGCTCGACGTGCGGATGAGCCGCGTAGGGGCAAAGGCACGAGCTGCAGGCGTTCCAGCCGAAATGATGGAGCTCGTCGCCCACATTGGGCATATCCACTCGCCCCACGATGCGGCCGTATCCGGATGACCCAGGGTCCACGTCCACGACGCCCAGAGCGTCGGGCTTGTTATTGCCGTTCGGGTTCAACATCGCGACGAAGGCCAGCTTTTCGGGCGGCGCTTGCATCGCCATTTTCGGAGAGGGATAGAAAGTTGGATCGGGTCGCCATAAGGCCATAATAATTCTCCTGGATGATTCTGATCGTCGAAAAGATGCAGCTGGTTTCGCGCGCTGCGATCAGGCCATGTTCTAGATATTATCAGGGAGGGGCACGTGATGCGCATCGCAATTTTATCCGACATCCACGGCAACCGGACCGCGTTCGAAGCCGTCCTGGCGGACCTGCGGGAGACGTCGCCCGATTTGATCCTGCACGGCGGCGATCTGGCCGACAGCGGATCGAGCCCGGTGGAAATCGTGGACCAGATTCGCGATCTCGGGTGGCAAGGCGTGGTAGGCAATACGGACGAGATGCTTTTCCGCGCCGAATCGCTGGCGGAATTTGCGAAACAATCCCCTAACCTGCAGCCCCTTTTCGTCGCGATCGGGGAAATGGCCGCGGCGACGCGTGAAGCGCTCGGTCCGGAACGGCTGGCGTGGCTTCGCAGTATGCCGCGCGTCCAGATTCATGGCCGGATGGCGCTGGTGCATGCCAGTCCCGAGAGCCTTTGGCGCGCCCCTGCGCCGGAAACGAGCGACGCCGAGCTGGAGTCGATTTACTCGCCGCTCGGCCGGCTGATTGCCGTCTATGGGCACATCCATCGGCCTTACGTTCGCAACGTTGCCGGAATGACGGTCGCCAACACCGGCAGCGTCGGTCTCTCCTACGACGGCGATCGGCGCGCTGCATACTTGTTGTTGGACGAGTCCGGGCCGACCATCCGGCGCGTGGAGTATGACGTGGCGAAGGAGCTCAAGGCGCTTTCCAGTTGCGGTCTGCCCCACTCCGATTGGGTCGCGAAGATGCTCGAAAGCGCCGGCCCCCAGATGCCGTGAGGACGAATCGGAAACCAGGCGCTGCTAACCGTCGTCACTGATACGATGCATTTCTCTAGGGCTCTATCGATCTTGCTCTGCTTGGCGGCATGCGGCGAAGCTCAGTCGACGCGTGCGGTCAAACCGCCGCCTTCCGCCCAGCAGCGGCGAACGTTGCAGCAGGTCAAAGCGAACCTGGCCGAATACAAACAGCAGATGCCTGAGTTCGTTTGCACGCCCCTCTGGAAGCCGGAGGACTCGGACGAGACCGAAGCGTCGCGCGATGTTCATAGTAGGGTGATGGTGGATCTAGGACCGACGGAGCGAGACAACCCAACCACAACGACGAGCTTCGCGGTTGACCCTCTGATTCGAGGCCTCTTCACGGCGGACGCAAAGTTCACGTTCGTCCGCTGGGCCAAGGTTCATCGCAAGCGCGTGGTGGTATATCGATACAAGAAGAAGTCCAAGGGCGGCGTTCGAGAGGCCGATATCTACGCCGAGGAAGAGGCTGGCATTGTTTCCAGAATCGTGTTCCAGGATGTAGAGACGCCCGAGCACGTGCCGCTTTTCTGTCGGACAGCGCAAAAGTCCCAGTGAATGGGCGTTTATCAAATGACGGAACGTTGCGAGATACCGAAGGTCTATGGGTACTTAGAGGCTTAGGGCAACCGGCGAAAAAACAGGATCGTGAACGTTCCGACCATGCTTTCGCCTTCTTGCGTGTACCGCAAGGATTCGAGTGCCGTTACACCGCTCCGGCGCTGCTCGATCGTCGAATACGGCGAGATTGCCAGCATCATCCGAGCCGAGTGGCACTCGGGGGCGGCAAGTTCGGGATAAAAAAATTCGTACGGCCGAGCGCTCTCTGGAGGGGCCACCGCGAGGCAAACGCCCTGGTGTTTCTGAGCGGCGAGGAAACGAGCGGCGGCTTCCCAATTCTCACGCGGCGCGGTGAAGAACGCCACATTTTGGCGGATGCAAACAGCAGCCAGCAACGCATAGAGCACGATGGCGGCCGGCCCGGAGCGCTCAACCGCCGTGGCTGCGAGGATGGCCGCCGCCGGAAGTATCCATATAAATTGGCGGGCGGCTACAAAGTACCCCGCCAGCGCGTCTGCGGCGACAACGCTCGCGATGGGAACAGCCAGCAGCAGGATCAGCAAAGCTTGCGCAGGAGCGACGAGGCGCCGGTTCAGAGCGAATGCGCACAGGACCAACAGCAATGCCGACCCCCAGTAGCCAGTTCCCGGCACCTCGCGAAAGAGCATCAGCAGGGTTTTTGGCGCGGCGGAGAAGTGGAAGCCTTCGCGTGCGATGCCCGCCGCCCAAGCCGCTTTCGACCACAGGTACCAAGGCAGGAACGAAGCGATTGTGAGTGCCAACCCCGCGCCGCCCAGCGCGAGCGTCTTAAACTCGCGATACACCGCCGACCAGAGCAGGTGGGCGAATACGATGCACGCGGAATACGGCTGCGTGTAGATCGCCGCTATCAAAGCGATCGAGTAGCCAACCCAGAGCGCTCGCGTGGGCCGCTTCGACAGATGAACATACAGCAAAGTTGCGAGCACCGAAAAGAATAGCGCCTGCGAATAAACACGGGACTCGGTCGCGTAACGCAGCGTAGCCGGCAGGACCGCGAAAACGGCGGTGGCCAGCCAGACGTGCCGGACCCCGAGGGCGGCGGCGAGAAGCCCAATCGCGAACACGCTGGCGGCGGCGAAAACGGCGGCGGGCAGGCGGGCTCTGCGCACCGAGTATCCGGTAACCCGAAGCGTGGCCTGCTGCACCAGGTATCCGAGCGGCGCCGCGCCGGAATTGCGAGGCAGGCGCGAGACCATCTCAGTTACCGTGGTGTCGCGAGTCTCGCTGAGTTGTAGAATCTCGTCCAGCCACAGCGGCAGTGCTCCCGAGAGCGTGATCGCGGCGATCACGAAGAGCGTCGCGGTCAACAGGACGCCGCGCTCGGATGGCATGCTTGTTAGCTTAGCTTGTGCGCCTGGTGGGGACGCGCCATCACGCCGCTCGGCCGTTATCCCAGGAAGCCGATATTCTGCGTGCCGAAGTTCGCCAGGTTCGGGAATATCGTTGCGAGCGCGCTGGACGGGATCCCGAACCAGGAGCACAAGGTGGCGCCGTATTGATCGATCGAAGTGGTCGGAATCCAGCGGCCGCGAACGTCGGCGTCGTCGGGACCGGCCAGTTCGAAAGTAGGAAACTTGCCGTAAATCTGCCCGCCCTGCACCGCACCACCGAGCACCAGATGATGGCTGCCCCAGGCGTGATCGCTGCCATCCTCGGTAGTCGGTTGGAAGGTGCGGCTGAAGTCGGACTCGGTGAACGTGGTGACGTTTTGCGCGACCCCCAGTTCTTGAGTGGCATCGTAGAAGCAGGATAGGGCCGGGCTCAGTTGCGGATACAGATTGTTGTGCGTCTCCAGTTCTGTGGCGTGCGTGTCAAAGCCCCCTAGCGAACAGAAGAAAATCTGCCGGCGCATCCCCAGATACGATTGCACCTGGATGATCTGGGCCACTTGTTGAAGCTGCTCGCCGATGCTGGTTGTGGGAAACTGCGTTTTTAGCGCTGTGGATTTCGCGAGAGCCGCGGAGAGGGCTGTGGCATCGCTGATGCTGTTGGACACGGTATTATTGGCCGCTTGCACCAGGGATACGCCGGTATCGGTGGTAAGCAGGTTCTCGAGCGCGCTCAACCGCGCTTGAGACGCCGCCGAGCTGCTGAATCCGCCTAGTTTGAGAGATCCGCCCGGTGACAGCGCCACGGGTTGTGTTTGGACCCCGACGCCTTCCAGCGCATTCCCCGCCACCGAAAAGAAAGGCGGAAATTTGGACGAGTTGATATTTTGCGATGCAATATAGTCGGCCGCGCGTCCCGCCCACCCGGTGGGGCTGTTCCCTTGAGCGATCGAGGTTTGCCATTGCGACTGCTGATCGGCGTGCGAAAAAAGGTTGAGTGGAATGGACGCCTGCTGGTTTTGATACTGAGCGCGAGTTAGCGGCTGCACCAATGAACCGACATTGGCCACCACGGCCAGTTCCTTGCTTGTAAACAGACTCGCCACTTCCGCGAGCTTGGCGTGAAAGGCATACGGCGCATTCGAGACGCTATATACGGTCGGCGTCAGACTGCTGCCGGAAAGGGCGAGGCTGCCTCGGATCGAGGTGTAGGCCTGATAGCTGGTGTCATCCATGGGGATGACGCTATTGTTCGAGTCGTTGCCGCCAAACAGAAACACGCACACCAGCGCGCGGTAGTCGCTGCCGCTCTGAGCCAGAGCCGGCAGCAGGCCGAACGGGCGAAGCGCCAGCGATCCAACCGATGCGGCGCCAATACGCACAAATCCACGTCTTGAAAGCATTTCCCGTTCTCCTATTGAATGATCTGGTAGTCGCCCGACGTTAGAACAACGTAGAGCCCCGCTTGCGCTTTGGCAGTCGCGGTGGTGACCGCGTTTACCGCATCCGTGAAGTTCTGCTCGAGGCCTGCCGGCATGGCGCCGTGCAGAAAAATCGAGCTGATGTAGTTGAGCAGCGGGCCGGCTTCTTCTGCCTGCCTCACAAAAGGCGTGAGATCGAATGTCGTGCTCTTGTCGAGCGCGCCGTACAGGATCGTATTCACGATGTCGGCGCGGTCCGAGGCCGTTTGCGTCGAATAAATCTGAAACTCCGGGGCCAGCAGGCCTTGCGCGCCGCGGTACTGTGGTGAGAAGTAGCTGAACACGCTGGGCGCATAGAACAAGTTCTCGCCCAATTCGGACGCCCTGCCGTAAATCGTGCTGCTTGCGCCCAGCGTGGCGTTCAATCCGCGCAGAAGATTGGCCATGAAGAGAATCGGCTCCCGCATGTGCCCGAAATTCGGATTTGCGGCGACGTTGGGATCGTCGCCGGCGCGCGCCTCCGGATCCGTGAGAATCGCCGTGATCACGGCCTTGAGGTTCCCCGTGACGCCGTTTCCGTCGTTCGTGAATACACTGGAAACGCGCTCGACGTATTGCGGGCTGGGATTGCTGGTGACCAGGTGCTGAATCAATTGCTTGGAAACGAAGGGCGCCATGGTGGTGTTTTGCGTCAGCGCGTTCAGCAGACTCAAGAGGTCCTGCTGGGCGGTTTGGCCGGCGGGCAGGTTTATGTTATTGAAGATCGTCTTCGCGGTGGTGTCGTGATTCTGCTCCACCGCGAACATAGCGCCGTCATAGTACGCGGGATTGTTGTTCTTCGGCGTGGCTCCGGGCGCGGTGGGATAGGTCCATCCGGTCAGCACCTTCGCCACGTTCGTGACCACCGTCTGATCGTAGGTTGGAATGGGATTTTTGTTTTGGTCTAGTATGGCGCTGCCATCCGGATTCAACTGGGTCAGGCCGAGCGTGAACAACTGCATCAGCTCGCGTGCGTAGTTTTCGTTGGCCGCCGTCCCTTTGGCTGCGTTTGCTTTGTTGTTGTTGGCCATGTTCAGATAACGACCCATGGCCGGACTGAGCGTAACGGCGCGCATCAAGTCCTCGTAATTTCCGAAGGCGTTATCGCGGAAGATCCTCCAG
>JBEKHQ010000089.1:0-7745 GCA_050012195.1 Bryobacteraceae bacterium
GAATTGAAGGTCCTGCTGGCCGGCGACGATCTTGCGGGGACGCGGGCGCTCGTTGGATGGGCTCTGCTTGCGCGGCCGAGTCTCGACCGCCGCGGGCGCGATGGTTTCAAAAGGAACGACGCGAGGCAGTTCCCGCGAGGCAAATAGAGACGGCTGATACGTGATCGGCTTGCGCGGTTGCGGCGGAGCGCTGGTCGGCATCCCGCCCTGGCGCGCAACCATCCCGCGGTCGTTCGCGTCGTACTGGAGAACCGGAGCGGCCGCGGACGAACCCATATAAACCGGACCGGTCCTTAAGCGACGTCCGCAGCGCCGGCAACGATGGTCGTCGTCGCTATTCGATGTTTGGCAGTATCGGCATTCCATGAGATCCACGCTCATTCCGCGCCGCAACATTTGGTTGCAGGCGACTCTGGTATCGTGTTACGGTTCTCGGTTGAGGCCTTTCCTTTTACTTCGCGTAGGCCGACCCTCCCCGCATTGGCTGCTAAAACAAACCTCCTTCTTTCGTAACATATTTGCCCTAAAATGTCACGGACTTTCTTTGGACAGCCGGGTGTGGTTTTGCCTGGCCTTGGGTCTGGTGGGCGCCGCGACGGCTCTTTCCCAGCCGCCTCCCTTCATCCCGCCGCCGCCCCAAGCCACGCCGGCGCCGGCCAACGCGGCGAACCCAAACCAGCGGGTGCGAATCCAGCGGCCGGACGAGCCCGCGCTGAACGACGTCATCGCCAACGCGGACAGCGAAGAATCGGAAGGATCCATTCGCCATCTGCGCGGCCACGTGCACTTGGAGACCACCGACAAGAAACTCAGCGCCGACGAAGTGGATTACGACGAAGAGAGCGGCGAAGCGGTGGCGCGAGGCAACGTGCTCTTCGAGAATTACCTGGATGGAAGCAAGATCAACTGCGATCACGGCACCTACAATTACGACACGGGAACCGGAATCTTTTGGGACGTCCGGGGCACCTCCGTCACTCAGATTATTTCGCGTCCGGGCCTGCTGACCACCACCAATCCTTTCTACTTCGAGGGGAAATGGGCCGAGCGCACCGAAGATCGCTACATCGTTCACGACGGTTGGATCACGGATTGCATCGTTCCCAAGCCGTGGTGGAGGCTGACGGCCACCAAATTCGACATCATACCGAACGACCGCGCCTACGCATACCGCGCGGTCTTTCACATTCGCGATTTCCCGCTGCTCTATTTTCCGGTCTATTACAAATCGTTGAAGCGCATGCCGCGCCAGAGCGGGTTCCTGACGCCGAATATCGGCCACAGTTCGCGGTATGGAGGGATGTTCGGTTTGGCTTACTATTGGGCCATCAGCCGCAGCTACGATACTTTCTACCGCATTCAGGATTTCACGGCGCGCGGGTTCGCGCACACGTTCGATTTCCGCGGGAAAGTCAAACCCGGTACCGACTTCACCTTGAATTTCTACGCGGTGAGTGACCGCCTAAAGCAAGGCGGGGTTCAGTTCGCCTTCGACGGCAAATCGGACTTGGGGGATGGCTGGGACTCGCGCCTGCATCTGGACTATCTAAGTTCGTTCCTGTTCCGCCAATCCTTCGCGCCGTCCTTCCAGGGAGCCATTTTCTCGGAATCGCATTCGGTCGGCTATATCGACAAACACTGGACCGATTACGGCCTGTACATACTCGCCGACCGCGACGTGGAGTTCGAAAGCATCATTCCTTCCGATAAGATCATTATCCGAAAGCTTCCCGAGGTGGACTTCCTGGGACGCGATCAACAGATCGCGGGAGGTTCTCTGCCGGTTTGGTTCTCGTTCGAAAGCAGCGCCGGCATGTTGGATCGCACGCAACCCGAATATCAGACCGGGCGGTTTGTCGGCCGGCTGGACGTGTATCCGCACCTTTCGAGCGTGGCGCATTTGGCCGGATGGAACATCACCGCCAGCGTCGGGGCTCGGGAAACCGAGTATGGATCCAGTCTCCAAAACGGCGTGGCCACCGGGGGCGCGATCCTGCGGAGCGCTCGCGAGGTTCGGGTGCAAATACTTCCGCCGTCGCTCGAACGGATCTTTCAATCGCCCAAGTGGCTGGGCGGAGAAAAGGTCAAGCACGTTATCGAACCGCGCATCGAGTATGGATTCGTGGACGGCATCAACGACTTCAACCGCATTATTCGCTTCGACGAAACCGACATTATGTCGGACACCAATCAGCTGACGTTGGCGATTGCCAACCGACTCTACACGAAAGACAAGGACGGACATGTGACCGAGGTGCTGAGTTGGGATCTTTCGCAGGCGCGCTATTTCAATCCGACCTTCGGCGGCGCCGTGGTGGCGGGCCAGCGCAACGTGGTGGAAAGCTCGGAAGAGCTGGACGGTTTCGCCTTCCTCGACGGCCCCCGCAACTATTCGCCGATCGTCTCCGCGCTGCGCTTCCAGCACGTGGTGGGAGTGGATTGGAGGATCGATTACGACCCCTTGCTGAAGCGCGTCAGCAACAGCTCTATCAACGTCGACTACCGCTTCTTAGCGAAGTATTTCATCTCGGTGGGGCAGACCGAGGTGAGGCCCGATCCCTCGGTTGCGCCCAGCTCCGACCAGTTGCACGGTCTGGTGGGCTTCGGGAATCAAAACCGCAAAGGCTGGAACGGCGCGATGAGCGTGTACTACGATTACAAAAACCATGTCACGGTGTTCGCGACCGCGGAAGTGACCTATAACACCGATTGCTGCGGCATCAGCGTGGAGTATCGGCGCTTCAACATCGGGACGCGCGACGACACGCAATACCGAATGGCTTTCACCGTCTCCAATATCGGAAGCTTCGGCACGCTGCAAAAGCAGGATCGGATTTTCTAGGACGGAAGGTCAGCGCTCAGCGGGACTGCCCGCGATCACTTCATCCAGCAGAACGCTGAAGGCGCGCGCCTTGTCTTCGACCTGGCCCTTCAACTCCGAGAGCCGGTGTTCCAGGACCTCGACTTGGTCGGCCAGGTGCAGGCACGCCAGCACGGCCGCGCGCATACCGTCGATGCTTCCTCCACGCGAGGCGATGGCCGACATCAATTCATCGACCTTGTGCGCGAGCTCTTCGATGCGGCCGGGCTCTTCGCTGGCCACCAGCGAATAATTCTGGTTGAAGATGGTGACTCGGACCGGTCCCGCGGTGGGCATGCTTTAGCTTGCCACCTCTAGGCGGTGCTAAGCAAATCCATTTGGCCGAGCAGCTTCTCGATCCGGGTGCGCACATGCTTGCGCTCGGAGCGAAGCTCCTCCAGTTCCTGGCGCGCGGCGTTGGCTTCTCCGACGGCCGCAGCGAGACGCTCCTCGAGCTCCGCACTCCGGGCGCGAAGGCCGCTCACCAGCTCCACGGCGCGCGTGATGCGCTCTTCCAGGTGCGCCAGTGAATCCAGTTCTTTTTCCTGTTGTGTCGCGTTCATAGGTTTAAGATGCGGTATGGGCGGCTTTGGCGGTGGCCACCAGCGCGGCGAAGGCGGATTGGTCGGCCGCAGCCAGGTCGGCCAGGATCTTACGGTTCAATTCCACGCCCGATTTTTTCAAGCCGCTTACGAATTTGCTATAGGAAATGTCGGCCGCGCGGCAAGCCGCCCCTATACGTACGATCCACAGCGAGCGGAAATCGCGTTTCTTTCGCCGCCGTCCCACGTAGGCGTAGCGTTGCGCCTTTTCCACCGCTTCCTGCGCGGCGCGATTCAGTTTGCTCTTGGTGAGAAAAAAGCCGGACGCCCGAGCGAGCGTCTTTTGACGATAGTTTTTTCTCTTAGGTCCTCGTTTGACTCTGGGCACGTTTCACTCCTTGATGTTTAGCCGGCACAACGGCACGTGCGGCGCCGTTTTCGCTCGGCTTACTTGTTCCGTACGAACGTTCAGTACGGAATCATTCTCCGTAATTTGGCCTGGTCGGCCGGATCGGCGACCTCGCCTTGTTTCAACCTGCGCTTGCGAGAGCGCGGCTTGGACGTCAGAATGTGGCGGCCAAACGAATGGTGCCGGATCACTTTCCCGGTTCCGGTCTTCTTGAACCGTTTGGACGCACCTTTATGTGTCTTCAGCTTGGGCATTAAATGTTTCCTGGATTGCGCTGTGTTTTTACCAGTCTAGCACAAGACGAGAAAACCGACTTTCAGGTATCGCTGCGGACCGAAGGGGAGTTCTGGTACTCTAGCAGGTACACAAACCATGAGAAGCCCCGTATATTTGGCACTCCTAGCGGGTTGTTTGCTGGGCGCCGAGAGCACTGAACCGTCCAAGTACACAGGGCCGGGGTCATGCAGTTCGCCGGCCTGTCATGGCGGGGTGCAGGAGCGCACCGAAACAACCGTGCGGCAGAACGAATACAGCACCTGGGTGGTGCGCGACAAGCACGCGCATGCGTATATCAATTTGACCAATCCGGTGGGCGTGCGGATCGCCAAGATCATGGGGCTGGGCAAGCCCGAGACGGCGCCGCGCTGCCTGGCTTGTCACGCGCTGGATGTACCGCTGGACCAGCGGGCGCGCACCTTTGATCTGACCGATGGAGTGGGCTGCGAGAATTGTCACGGGCCGGCCTCGGCGTGGCTGGGTCCGCACACCACGCGCGGCTGGAACTTCGACAAGTCGGTGGAGTTGGGAATGTACAACACGCGCGACTTGGTGAAGCGCACCGAGAAGTGTTTGACCTGTCATCTGGGGACGCCGGAAAAGGCGGTGGATCACGAGCTGATCGCGGCCGGGCATCCGGATCTGTATTTCGAGCTGGATTCGTTCATGGCGGTGATGCCGACGCATTGGAAGGAAGTGGATAAAGATGCGTGGTTCGGAGTGCGGGCGCTGGCGGTGTCGCAGGCGGTGCAGTTGCGGGAGCAGTTGAAGCGGGTGGGGCGGGAATCCGGGGGCGGGATCTGGCCGGAATACGCGGAGCTGGATTGCTTCGCCTGCCATCACGATCTGGTGGCGGCGAAAGACAGCTGGCGGCAGGAGCGCGGCTACGCGGGGCGGCGACCGGGGAACGCGGCGTTCAATTTATCGCGCTTCGTGGTGTTGCGGAGGGTGGTGCAGGAAGCCGACGCGGGCGCGGCGCAACAGCTTACGGCGGAGGTGGAGAAAGTATCGGCGATGGTGACGGCGCTGGGGACGGATCGCCACCAGACCGCGACGGAGGCTGCGAGCGCGGCGGCGGTGGCGGAGCGGGTGGCGGTGCGGTTGAACGGGATGACGTTCGATCCGGCCATGACGCTACGTCTGATGAAGGGCATTAGCGGGGAAGCCGAGGGCCTCGCCGAGCAAGGCGAGCGAGCGGCCGAGCAGGCCACCATGGCGCTGGATTCGTTATTTGTGGCGTACACGCAGAACGCCAAGCTCGCGAACGAGCAGCAGGTTCGAGCGGCCATCAACGGCCTGTTCCAGCAACTGGAGGATCCGTCGGAGTACAACGGATTTCGATTCGCCCGGGATTTGAAGAATGTGAATTCGTTGTTGCCATGAGAGACAATTTCTTGGCGATCGAGCTTATTTGACTCGGCGTTGTTGCGATCCAATGCAGCGGCAAGGAATGAAGCGTGCTCCGCGGCTCTTGGCAAGCGCCATACTGACGGCGACATTCTATTGTGCGCACGCACAAGTCATTACCACCGTCGCCGGAACTGATTTTGCCTTTCCGAACACTCCTCTACCTGCGATAAACGCGCCGACCGGAATTATCTCAGGAGTCGCCGTGGACGCTATGGGAAATGTGTACGTCGCCGACGATAGCCTGGGTAATAATCTCGTATTCAAGGTTGACTCACAGGGCGTGCTGATGGTGGTTGCGGGCAACGGAACGTTTGGTTTCTCGGGAGACGGAGGCCCCGCGACCAGCGCGTCGTTGGATTCTCCGGGCGGCGTGGCGGTGGACGCCGCCGGCAACCTCTACATTGCCGACTGCGGCAACGAGCGCATCCGGAAAGTAACCCCCGGCGGGATCATCAGCACCGTCGCGGGGAACGGGACCGCGGGGTATTCCGGCGACGGAGGGCCTGCCGCCAGCGCGGCATTGAGGATCAGCCTCTACGGTACTGTGGCGGTGGACACGCTCGGAGATCTTTTCATCGTGGATCAGGGCAACGATCGAATCCGGAAGGTGACGCCCGACGGGATTATCAGCACCGTGGCCGGGAATGGTGTGCCCGGATATTCCGGCGACGGAGGTCTTGCCACCTACGCGAACATAGGCGTGAACACCGACACCTTCGTCGGCATGGCGGTGGACGCGGCCGGAAATCTGCTCATCGCGGATTACAACAACCAGCGAATCCGCCAGGTGACTCCCGGAGGGATCATCAGCACGGTGGCGGGGACCGGGACTTACGGATTTTCCGGCGACGGAGGCCCGGCTCGGCGGGCGCAGCTGAATGCTCCGTCAGGCGTGGCGGTGGATACGCTCGGCAATTTCTACATCGTGGATACATACAATCTTCGAATCCGCAAGGTGACGCCGGATGGGACCATCACCACCGTGGCAGGCTCTGGGTTCGAAGGATACTCAGGCGACGGCGGTCCGGCCATCGACGCGACTTTTGATCTATTAACGGGTGTCGCCGCGGACGCTTCCGGCAATGTCTTCATCGCGGACAGCTTGAACGAACGAATCCGGAAGGTCACTTCCGATGGCGTTATCAGCACCTTTGTCGGCAACGGTTTTTTTCGCTTCGACGGCGACGCCGGGCCGGCCACCAGCGCGTCGCTGAATTTTCCGGCCGGCGTGGCGCTAAATACGTCGGGCGATATGTTCATCGCGGATACCTTCAACCAGCGAATCCGTGAGGTGACGGCCGACGGGATCATCCACACTGCGGCCGGAAACGGTACTGCGGAGTATTCCGGCGATGGCGGCCGGGCAACGAACGCAGGACTGTTTCTTCCATTTGCCGTGAGCGTGGACGCATCCGGCGATTTCATCATCGGGGATACCAACAATAATCGAATTCGAAAGGTGACGACGACCGGAATAATCGATACCGCGGCGGGAGATGGATTCCGCGGGTATTCTGGCGACGGCGGTCCCGCCAAAAGCGCCCAGATCAATAATCCCGTCGGTACGGCGGTGGACGCATCGGGCAATCTCTTCATTGCCGACACGGATAACAATCGAATCCGGAAGGTGACGCCGCTGGGAATCATCAGCACGGTGGCTGGAACCGGGAAGGCCGGATATTCCGGCGACGGCGCCGCCGCTGCGAGCGCCGAATTGTATTTCCCGACCGGGTTGGCGGTGGATGCCGGCGGCGATCTTTTTATCGCCGACAGCGGCAACAGCGTCATCCGCAAGGTAACGCCCGACGGGACCATCGCCACGGTGGCGGGGAATGGAAAGTTCGGATATTCCGGTGACGGCGGACTGGCCACGAACGCGGCGTTAAATTTGAACTCCGGCGCGGCCTACGATGGAATCGCTCTGGACGCGGCCGGCGATCTCTTCATCGCGGATAGCTTCAACAACCGAATCCGCATGGTGACGCCCGGCGGCATCATCAGCACCGTGGCGGGGAGTGGAGTCTTGGGATTTTACGGCGACGGCGGCCTGGCCACCAACGCGGCTTTTTATCATCCCGCCGCGGTCTCGGTGGACGCGGCCGGTAATCTCTTTATCGCGGATACGTTCAACCACCGAATCAGAGAAGTGTTGGCAATGCCGCCGGCCGCGACAGTGTCGCCGCTGCAATTGCAGTTCTCGGCGGCCAGCGGCGGAGCGCCCTCTACGCCTCAAACCTTAAGCGTGGAG
>JBEKHQ010000090.1:0-7741 GCA_050012195.1 Bryobacteraceae bacterium
CCACCGTCCACCAAGGGAAGAGACTATCCTCCTGGTACACCATGCGCGGGCGGCCGTTGCGCTCAACGCTTCCCGACGTGGGAGCGAAATGGCCGGAGAGCAGGTTCAGCAGCGTGGTCTTGCCGCATCCGGACGGGCCGACGATCGCGATGAATTCGCCGCGCTCGATCTCGAGCGACACACCATCCAGCACTTTCACTGCGCCGAACGCGTGCGACACGTTCCGCAATACGAACTGCTTATCGCTCATAGGCCCATCGCACGCTGGGAATTCTGGTAAGACGCATCAAGACACGATCGATCAGCACTCCGATGGCGCCGATCACAATCATCTCCGCCACCAGCAGATCGGTACGCAGTCCGTTCCGCGAGTCCATCACCGCGAACCCGAGCCCATCCCGCCCCGCGATCATTTCGGCGGCCACCACCACCAACCAGCACAATCCCGCGGTCACCCGCAGCATGGTGATCATCTCCGGCATGATCGCGGGTAGCGTGACTTGAAACAGCCGCTCCACGCCGCGTATGCCGTGCGCCTCCGCCACCCGGAAATAGACTTCCGGGATGCCGGCTGTGGCGGCCATGGTGGCCAGGGCCACTGGAAAAAAGCCGGCCATCAGAATCAGGAAAACGGCCGGAGAATCGCCGACGCCGAACCAGAGAATGGCGAAGGGAATCCAAGCCAGCGGCGAAAGGTTCCGAAAGAAGTTGACAACCGGCAGCAACGCGAGCCGCGCCCGCAAGCTGCGCCCCATCCACAGCCCGACCGGCATGCCGAGCGCCACGGCCAAAAAGAAACCCAGCGTCACGCGAAACAAGGACGCCGTGAGATCCGTGGCCAGTCTGCCGTTGCGTATCTCTTCGGCAAACGCGCGCCACACGGCCGCGGGGGAAGGCAAGGCGCTCGCATGGAAGACACCGGCTCTCCATACCAAGGTCCAGAGCAGCGTGAGCGCCGCGAACGTAACGAGCGGAAACAAAATAACTCGAATGGTACCGGGACGCCAGTTCACGAGCACACCTTGCACACGCCGAGACGACACGCCAAGAGCGCGCCGATCACGTGTTCGTTCATTATATAGCGGCCCGCTTGCCGGCTGCCATTTTGCGCGCTGCGTCTTGCGCGCCGCCGAGGATCTGATACACTAACCAGAGATACATCATCGCCCTCGCGCAAGCGTGGGCGTTTTCTTTTTGGAGGACACACTCGAACGAAAAGGAGACTCAATGACCCCATCACAATCGCCGGGACGGATCGAAACGCTCAACGGCGTACAACTCTACTTCGAAGTCCATGGAAGCGGTGAGCCGCTTCTCTTACTGCACGGTTTCTCGGGTTCCAGCCAGGATTGGCCGCCACTGACTGTCGGGTGGTGCCCCCAGTTCCAACACATCCTGGTGGATCTGCGTGGCCACGGCCGCTCCAGCATACTGACCAAACCGTTCCGTCACGATGAAGCTGCCGCGGACGTGCTCGCGCTGCTGGACCACCTGAAAATCAGCGCGTGCAAGGGAGTTGGAATCAGCGGCGGCGGCAACGTCCTGCTGCACATTGCGACCAAGCAACCGGAACGCGTCAAAGCCATAGTGCTGGTGAGCGCGACTCCATACTTCCCCGCGCAAGCGCGCCCCATCATGCGCCAGTACGCGGACAGCTTGCCCGAGGAACAGTGGGAAATCCTGCGCCGGCGCCATCCCGGCGGAGACGCTCAGATCCAGGCGATCCTGGCCAGCAGCAAGGCATTTGCGGATAGCTACGACGACTTGAACTTCACTCCGCCGCTTTTATCCACCATTCAAGCGCGCACTCTAATCGTGCAAGGCGACCGCGATCCGTTATATCCGGTTGAGCTTTCTGTTGAGATGGCAAAAGCGATTCCTTGGTCCAGCTTATGGATCATCCCCGAAGGCGGTCACGGCCCGGTGTTCGGCGAAAAATGGCCCGAGTTCCTGAAAACGGCCGCGGCATTCTAGAAAGCGTAACCTTCGGCCCTGAACTAGAATCGAGTCTGTGGGCCTTGATGACGATGCGGATCGAAATCCTGAAACAATCCGACGGCGCGGGGGTGCTGCGATGCACGCGCGAAGACGGCTCCGTCACCTGGCAGAAACAGTCGAGACACGCCGCGCATTTCGCTCTGCATGATCTGACGCATTACGCGGTGGAGACCGTTCTCGGTTACCGGCGCGCGTTTTTCGGTTTGATCGCGGAAGGCTGGGAGGTGGACGACACCACCGGCAACGGCGCGCGCGGCGCTCTTCCCGCCGAGGCTCTGGAGGTGGAGCGGATCGTTGGCCTGTTCGACGCCGAACGGGCTTCCGGCTCGCACTGGAGCGCCGAGGAATTCAACACGTCTCTTCCGCGCCCGCTCAGGGATGCCGAGATTCAGAAGGTCCGTGACTTGCGTGCGGCGCTGTTCGGCCGGTGGTCCGCGATCGCGCCGGGGGAAACACTGGAGCTGACATTCGAGCTTTAGTGAAGTACTCCCTCGGTACTGCCCGTAAGACCCGTGCGATTATGAGTTGGATCCGCGTTGCACAGTATGCGGGAGGGCATGAATGAATCGAGAAGTGGCTTTGAAGATTGTCCTGGCGTTCGTGGGCGTGCTCTTTTTGGCGCTAACTTATCCTTTGATATTGTTCGCGCGGCAAGACCCCGCGTTATCCATGATGTTCAGCCTTTATGTCACGCTCGGCGTTTTCCTGCTGCTCGCAATACGCGACCCATGGGCGAATCGCAGCCTGATCGCCTTTACGGCCTGGTCGAGCTTCGCTCATGCCATCGTGATGGGCACTCAGGCGATGCGCGACATGGTTTCGCATGGCGAACTGGGGGGTGTGGCGGCCCTTATCGTCATCGGCATAGCCTTGATTGCGCTGGCGCCGACAAAGCACCGCGCCGCGCCCGCTTCGCGCCCTACTAACATATTGACCCACGTTGACGGGTAATCGGAACTATTTTGAGTTCACGGCCGCCAGATTAATGCTTGTACATTCGCTGAACGAGACGCGGATTTCGACGCGACCCACCGCCTTCGCAACCAGCCGTGCAGATTCTTGGTCAACACCGATGATGCTTTCATCTGAAGACGTGATTTTCAAATAGCGGTTGTGGGTGAGATCGGCTTGGTTGTTTGCGCCGTCGATTCCTTTGACTACATACTCAATGTAAGATCCGGGGCTAGGTAGGATTATCGGGTTCGGCTCTAACCATACCGTCTTCCAGTTCATTCCGCCGGGCAGAGTAAGCACGAATGTCCCAAAGGCGAAGATCGTCCGAATCAGCGTGCGCACAACCCAACCGTACGCTTCTTCGGGGTCGAGGTCAATCGGGGTCACTCGCGGCATCTAAGTAACAGACCGGTTCACGTCGTCTCCGAAAAAATCGGTCGTGTCGGCACAACCACTTATCCGATCCCGCCGCATCGCTCTCCACCCTCAGGCGTAACCTTGTTCTGATGGACCATTCAATAAAACTAACCGCTGAACGCGCCGCCGAAGGCACGCCGAATCAATGCGAATTTTACAAAACGAACCCAAGCGCCGCGTGAACCAGCCGCCGCCACTATAATAGATAGGGAACAAAAACATGACCGGAGCACAAGCCAGAACAACTCACTATCGCGATCTCTACATCGGCGGCGATTGGCGCGCGCCCGCCGGATCTGGATCGATCGACGTCCTCTCCGCATCCACCGAGGAAATCATCGGCTCGATTCCCGAGGGGACTCCCGAAGACGTCGACCATGCCGCACGGGCCGCGCGCGCGGCCTTCGATAACGGCTGGAGCCAGACCACCGTCCAGGAACGCGCCGAGTGGCTTCGCAAGATTTCCGCCGCTCTGAAGGAGCGTTCTGAGGAAATCGCCAAAACCATCGCGCAGGAAGTCGGTTCGCCGATGTCGATGTCGACGCCGGTGCAAGCCGGGCTGCCGGTCCTGGTTACCGCTTCCTACGCCCAAGCTATCACCGAGATCAAGCTCGAGCAGGAGATCGGGAATTCGCTGGTGGTGCGCGAGCCTTACGGCGTTGTCGGCGCCATCACGCCTTGGAATTATCCGCTCCACCAGATTATGGCCAAGGTCGCGCCCGCGCTCGCGGCCGGCTGCACGGTCGTCTTGAAGCCCAGCGAAGTCGCTCCTCTCAACGCGTTCATTCTGGCGGAGGCTTGCCAGTCGATCGGGCTGCCTGCGGGCGTGCTCAACATCGTCACCGGATATGGACCCGTGGTTGGAGAAGCCATCGCTTCGCATCCAATGGTCGATATGGTGAGCTTCACTGGATCCGTCCGCGCGGGTAAACGCGTGGCCACCCTCGCCGGCGAAGGCATCCGCAAAGTGACGCTCGAGCTGGGCGGCAAGTCCGCGTTCATTGTCTTGGACGACGCTCCTTTCGACAAGGCCATCCCCGCCGGCGCCCGCAACTCCATGGCGAATTCCGGCCAAACCTGCTCGGCCTGGACGCGCATGGTGGTCCCGCGCAGCCGCTATCAGGAAGCGCTCGATCTGGCGGCGCAGGCCATCGGATCGCTGAAGCTCGGCGATCCTCTCGACGCATCCACGCGCCTGGGCCCGCTGATCTCGGCCACGCAACGCGAGCGCGTCGAGGGCTACATCGCCAAGGGTAAGCGCGAAGGGGCGCGCGTGGTAATGGGAGGCGGCCGGCCGGCGGCGTTCGCGAAAGGCTACTATGTGGAGCCAACCATCTTCGCCGACTTAATTTCGAATATGACCATCGCGCAAGAGGAAATCTTCGGACCCGTTCTTTCGGTGCTGCCTTACGACACGGAAGAAGAGGCGATCCGGATCGCCAACGATACCGTTTACGGGCTGGCGGGCGGCGTTTGGTCGGGCGATCCCGAGCGGGCCATGCGAGTGGCCCGCCGCATCCGAACCGGCCAGGTGGATGTGAACGGCGGCAAATACAATCCGCTGGCGCCTTTCGGCGGCTACAAACAATCCGGCATCGGCCGCGAGTTAGGCATGTTCGGCCTGGAAGAATATTTCCAGATCAAGTCCATCGCCCGATAAAAATGCGGTCCATCGTAGGCTTGGTGGTCACTGCCGGGCTTTGCTCCGCGCAGGGACAGCTCGCGCACTTCCACCATGTTCACTTGAACGTCACCGACCCGGCCGCGGCCATTGACTTCTACACTTCCAAGTTCGATTGCGAAAAGGCCCGATTTGCCGGTCTGCAGGATGCCGTTTGGGCGCAGAAATCCTGGCTGCTGTTCACTAAGGTAGCGGCGCCGCCCAAGTCCGAAGTCACGTCGACGATCTGGCACATCGGCTGGGGCGCCGAGGACCTGCCGGCCACTTATCGGAAACAACTCGACGCTGGCACGAAATTCGACACGCCCATCACCGATATCAGCGACATCGGCGGCGGCACAACCATGGGCGTGTTCTTCTATGCCTACGTGGATGGTCCGGAGCATCAGCTCATCGAGCTGAACACCGCCGATCATCACCATTTCGGCCATATTCATTTGCTGAGTAAAGACCCGATTGCGGCGGGCGAATGGTACGTCAAGGAATTCGGACTCACGCGCCGGGGCGGCGGCACGCCTTCGCGTGAACCGCACCTGTACCGCGGCTCTCAAATCGGTCCGGCGCAGTCATTGATGATGGACAACGTCAACATCATCATTTTTCCGATGGAGTACGCCAAGACGCAATGGCCGGAATTATGGAAGGACCGCACCGATCTCGAGTCCACCAAGGGGCACACTGCCGATCACATCGGATTCGGCGTCGACAATTTGGACCAGGCTCTGGCGCGCTTGAAGCAGGACGGCGTGACGATTACCGACGAACCTCGCTCGGTGGCCGGCGGCAAGATCCGCTTCGCGTTCGTCGAGGGTCCCGACTACATCCGCATCGAGCTTGTCGAAGGCCAGGCGCACAAAGAATAGCCTCGGCCGTTAGAACTGCAGCTTCAACCCGAATTGAATTTGCCGCGATGTGGTGGAGGTCGATGTGATCACACCCGCCGTGGACGCCGGTGTCGATGATGCCGACGAAAATACCACAGCGTTCGGTGTTCCGAAATTGGGGTGGTTCAGGATATTGAAAAACTCCGCGCGAAACTGAAGATGCACTCGTTCGGTTATGTTCGTGTTCCTTAGAACGGAGAAGTCCAGATCGACAAGACCCGGTCCGGTGAGGACGTCGCGTCCGACATTGCCGTAGGTGCCCGGTATCGGCGGCAAGAACGCGTTGGGATTGAAGTACTCATTCGGATTTCCGAGAATGATAGGCCCCGTGAACGTGGGATTATAAGTTGGCCGCACCGGATCTCGTGAGTCGCCATTGTTGCTGGGGTTGTAGCCGAGTTGCGGCGTGAACGGAAACCCGCTTTGGAGAGATAAAATCGAACTGATCGACCATCCGCCCGCAAGCCTCTGTGCCCAACCGCTCGCGTCGCCGAGCCAAGCCTTGCCGTGCCCGATCGGCAAATCGTAAGTGCCGTTGATCACCGCCAGATTCCGAACGTTATAAGTGGACGGCCCCCAATCCAGCTTCGGATCCAGCGGATACATCACGAAACCGGGAGCGTTGGTGCCCACGCTGCTGTTGACGGCCGTTCCGTCGTCCAGGCTCTTCGAGAACGTGTAAACGCCCCGCAGTTGCAGCCCGTGGCTGAAGCGCTTGCTGACATCCACTTCCAGCGCGTTGTAAGAACTGAGTCCGTTCGTGAACCAAGTGGTGGAGTTGGCCAGCTTCGGATTCGCCAGCAGCGCGCCGGTGGGATAGTAAATGGTCCCGCTCGCCAAACTCGCCGGGCAGGGCGAAGCCGGGCAGATAGTCGGAAAAGGTTCGTTGGCATCCAACGAGAGCAGTTCGTGATACCCGTGCGATCCCACGTAGCCCACGCTGAGCGTAGTGTCTGGAGCGATTTGTTGGTCGATTTTGAAGGTCCAGGTCGCCAAGGCCGGCGCTTTCGGATCGGGTTGAATGCCGCTCGGTGAAATCTTGCTTCCCGTCGGCGGAGCTTCGCCCGGAACGAACTGGATTTTCGAAAGTGCGATGTTTTTCTCGACCACGGTGGTGTTGAACGGCGCGTTCTGATCCAGGCGATAATCCAGATCGTCCAACAGAGAATAATAAATGCCGAACCCCGAGTGGATCACTGTCCGGCCGTGTCCGAACGGGTCCCACGCCAGCCCCACTCTCGGCGCAGGAAGAAACTTGGCATGATTCACCGTGAGCGCCGACGATCCCACTTGCGGATTGGTCTCGATTACGCCGTTTTCAAAGAGGTAGTTGGAAGCGCGCCCGTCCACTTCGTTCCAGCCATTCGTGGATTCGAAACGAAAGCCGATGCGCAGTTCCAAGTGTCGCGTCAGTTTAATGCCGTCCTGTACGAAGCCGGCGGCTTCGATCTGTCGCCAGCCGAGAGGCGTCGGCGAGGGAACAACCGTGAAAGTCGAAACGGTTCCTTCCAAGAACGAAGTCAGACTCCCGAAAGAAGCCTGGCCGTATTGGTCCTGCGCCAGGCTGTCGTTGGCCTGGACGCGTTGAACCCACACGCCCGCTTCGATCTGGTGAATTCCGTGGCTCCAGCCGACGTGATCGTCGAACGTGAACAGGTTGCGGACCGCCGTGAGATTGCTGCCCGCGTTAGTGCCCGCAGCGCTGATTTGCGAAGCGCCGTTGAGCGCGGTTCCTCCGC
The DNA here is from genome assembly GCA_050012195.1 of Bryobacteraceae bacterium. Lineage (GTDB taxonomy): Bacteria > Acidobacteriota > Terriglobia > Bryobacterales > Bryobacteraceae > Palsa-89. Next base: position 7,674 of record JBEKHQ010000090.1, read on the forward strand.
CCACCACCACCGCGCCGATAGGATCGCCCGCCACCCATCCCGGCAAGTCCACCGGAGTGCTGCCGGTG
>JBEKHQ010000091.1:0-7736 GCA_050012195.1 Bryobacteraceae bacterium
CGCACCTGCTCAAAGCGCAATGTCGGCGGCGCTTTCTTGGGCGCAGATGGCGACGCCGGCGCGCTGACGGCGGACGTGGATGGCGGCGCAGGGGGCGGTTCCGGCCGATAAGGGCTGAGCTTTGGCGGATTGGCGTCGGGCTCGAGCAGCCAAGCCGCGCGATCAGGATAATACCGTCGAAGTTTTTCATCTTCCGCCGCGCCCAGGTCTCGAGCCCAGACGATGCGCGAATGGTCGATGTCGGCTGCGTTGTAGACCCATTCGTCCTGGAAAATGTGCTGGGGCCAATAGCGAACAAACAGCAGCAATTTTCCCGGCATTTTCGCGAGCTGCGCGCGGACCAGAATCCGGCGCTCGGGATTCCGTTGATTCAGCGCGTCCCAGGTCTCGTAGTGTCTCATCGCCGTCGAAACGCTGGAGTCGGGGAACAAGTTCACCGAGTACCAGAAGAGGAAATGCGCGGCGCAGAGAAAGATGATGATTCGGGCCGCTTCCGCGCTCAGTCGGCCTAGTTGTCGAAGGCCTGTCACACTCACGAGAACGAACAGACACGTCGCCACGGCAACGTAGTGGAATTGGAACGCTGGAAAAAAATTGACGCCGAGCGCGAATAATAGCAGCGCCAGCGCAACCCAGGCGAATCGGAACTCACGGATAGCCAACAAGAACGCCGGCAGGGCAAGATATAGCGGCGCAAGGAAGAAGAACCGGTAGAATCGCACGCGGTATTCCAGCCGAGTCAGAAAGCTTGCGATTGTTTCCGGACCCGCCGCGCGAAACGACATCTGGGCGCGGTATTCCAAGTCCTGTTGCGGAGTCAGCTCGCGATGCGGGATCGGATTCGCCTGGAAGGTCAACGACGCAGGTACGCCGTACTGATACTGGCTTAGCATTTCAGGCAGCGTGAGCCAGTTGCCGGTTACTTGCTTGTCTTGCACTAGTGTGATCGCGGCCGCGGAGGCTACCAGCGCGATCGTCACCAGCGCGGCTCGGCCCAGTCTCGCGAGTTCCGCCGGCCGCCCAAAGACGGGCGCGAAAAACAAGATCACGGCGGCGAAGAGGAAGATCGATTCATAGGGCCGAATCAGTAAATGCAGAGCGAGCCCCAGGCCCAGCCAGACCGCATCGCGCGCTCGGGCATGGCTGCGCAGGCGAGGGAGCGCTCCGAAGACCAGGCATCCGGCGCACGCGGCCAGCGAACCGCCCCAATAGCCGTTCATCCATTGATTGAGGGGGCCGAATTCGGCCACGGCGAACAGCCCCCCGAGCAGCGACCATGCGGGCGTGGTCCAGGCGCGCAACATCCAATAACATAGGGCGCAGAACGCGGCGGTTGACAGAATCACTCCGGCCCACGGAACACCGAAGATCATCCATCCCAGCGCCAGCGCCAAGCCCTGGCCGATCGGATAGATCGAGCTGTAGGTCGGCTCTTGCAGGATGAAGAAGGTTTCGAAGAATTGGTGCAGCGGATGAGAAGGATTTGCGAGGCGAAAGTGCCGTAGCGTGTCGGCCACGAAGAGGTGGCCGAATTCGTCGTAAACGTCGGGAGTGGGGACCGGATGCGACGGTAGAAGCGCCAGCCGTAGTGCCACCGGCAACAGGGCCAGAAGCAGCATGCACCAGCCCGTTTTTTCCGCCAGCCTTCTCGCGAACGGCTCGATCCAGGGGCGCGATACCAGGGCGAACGAAACCAGCAGGAAGGCCAGCAGCAGTTCGATGAAGTCGGCGGCTCCAAAGCCGATCGGATTCCGAAGCGGCAAGAACGAGCGAAACAAATCGAGCGGAGACACGCAGTCCTATTTTGGCGCGCCGCGTTCACACCCGTGGGAACGGCTGGTTGGTACTATAAACCCTGATTCATGATTCTGGTTCCCTCCAGTCCCGAGGAATTGGCAGATCAACTCGCGGACGCGAACGCTCGACGGCGGTCCGTCAACATCCGCGGAAATTCGACCAAGGATCGCATGGGCGGGCCGATCACGAAATCGGATCTGACCATTTCCACAGCGAGCCTGAATCGCGTGTTGCAGTACGAGCCGCACGATCTGACCATCAGCGTCGAAGCCGGCCTGCCCTGGCGCGAGCTGACGCGCATCCTGGCGGAGCATCGCCAGATGATCCCGCTCGATCCGCCGTTCGCCGCCCAGGCCACCGTCGGAGGAATCATCGCCACCAACTCCAGCGGACCGCGCCGACGTTTGTATGGAAGCGCGCGGGACATGGTGATCGGCATGACCTTTGCGACACTCGAGGGCAAATTGGTCCGCAGCGGCGGGATGGTGGTGAAGAACGTCGCCGGGCTGGATATGGGCAAACTCATGATTGGATCGTTCGGCACGCTGGCCGTGATGACGGTGGTGAACTTCAGGCTCCATCCCGTGCCCCATGGAACGCGCACTTTCGTGCAGGGATTCCCGCAGGCTACCGAAGCGATCGCCGCACGGGACCGCGTTTTAAAGAGCCAGCTCCAACCGGCCGCGATCGACATCCTGAAAACGCCGGCGGGTTACGACCTGATGGTTCAGGCAGGCGGGAGCCCGGCGGTGCTGGACCGTTATTCGCGCGAGCTAAGCTCGTTCCGGGCCCTATCAGGCGCCGAGGAGGAGGCATTGTGGGACAACCTAAGCGAGTATACGCCGCGTTTCTTCGATAAGCATAGGAACGGCGCTGTATTGCGTGTCTCCTGCGCGTTGTCCGAGGTGGGGGCGGTGCTCGAATCCCAGCCCGTTCCAGCGATCGCGCGTGCCGGTACGGGCGTGTGTTATGGTTATTTCGCGCAGGCGGCGGAAGTACGTCATCCACCGCAAGGCAAGAGCGTGATCGAGTTCGCCGCCCAGAGCGTTCGCCAAAGCATCGAACAATGGCCTCATCCGGGAAGTGATTTTGCGATGATGCGGAAGATCAAGCAAATGTTCGATCCCAGCGGCCTCCTCAATCGTGGAAGGCTGTATGGCCGTATCTGAACCCATCGCGCCCGACCAACCTCGGCAGACCGATCTCGACCGCTGCGTGCACTGCGGACTGTGTCTCAATGCTTGTCCGACGTATCGCGAACTGCGCGTGGAAATGGATTCGCCCCGCGGCCGAATCTATCAGATGGCGCAAGTCGCCAGCGGGGCCGCGCCGATTAGCCCATCCTACATCGAGCACATCGATTTGTGCTTGGCGTGCCGGGGTTGCGAGACCGCTTGTCCTTCCGGCGTGCGGTACGGACGGCTGGTGGAAGCGGCGCGGGCGCAGATTGAGAGCACGGCGCGGCGGCCTTGGCACACGCGCTGGCTGCGCGCTTTTTTCTTTCAACGGATTCTGCCTTCCCGGCTGAACCTCGGCATCGTGGGCACGGCTCTATACTTGTACCAGGCCAGCGGTCTCCAATGGCTGGTGCGCATCCTGGGATTTCTTCCGTCCAAGCTGCGCGAAATCGAGAGCCTGACGCCGGATGTGGAAGCGCCGTTTTTCTTCCCGTACTACGGGAAAGTGCTGCCGGCCAAGGGGCCGCAGCGCTACCGGGTTGCATTCCTTGGAGGCTGTATCGCCAACTTCGCGTTCGCGCGGCTGAACGAAGCCACGTTGCGGGTATTGCAACGAAACGGCTGCGAAGTTTCGATTCCGGAAGCCCAGACTTGCTGTGGCGCGCTGCACTGTCACGCGGGCCTTCCCAACGAAGCGCGCAAGCTGGCCCGCCGCAACATCGACGCGCTGGCCGGGGGCAATTTCGACGCCATTATCACCAATGCCGCGGGCTGCGGATCGACGCTCAAGGAATACGGCGAGTTGCTCGAACACGACCCTGAATACGCCGAAAAAGCCCGCCAGTTCTCGGGGCGGATGAAGGATGTTAACGAGTTTTTGGCGTCCATCGAACTTAGTGAGGGTATGCGCCAACTCCCCATCACCGTCACGTATCAGGATTCGTGCCACCTGGCTCACGGGCAGCGCGTCCGTTCCGCGCCCCGGAAACTGCTCAATTCCGTTCCCGGACTGCAGCTTCGCGAAATGGCTTTATCCGACCTGTGCTGCGGCAGCGCGGGGATTTACAATATCGTCCACACGAGCATGGCGACGGCGCTGCTCCGAAAAAAAATGGACGCCGTGAACGCAACCCAGTCGCAGGCGATAGTCACAGCGAATCCAGGATGTATGCTGCAACTTCGAGCGGGTGTGCGCAAATTCGGCAAGGGCCAAAGGGTCGCGCATGTGGTGGAGATCCTGGACGAAGCTTACGGCAAGCAGGGTTAGACCAGCGGGACTTGAGACGAAGTTGTTATGGAGCCGCCACAGCCTGCCAGCAGATTGATCCTAGAAGGGTGGGCGATACCTACTACGCTAGGAAGTCCTTGGATCTTCGCCGCGGGCCTACTATTAGCAGCTGCGCTTCTCTTATGGCGCGCCCTAAAGGGTTACGCTCCACGAGGGAAACGCTTGGCTGGGATCCCCGCCCTTTTTATATGTTGGTCGTCCCCTCGACTGTAATCGCCACGGTGATCCTTGTTACAGCACGCGGCGGTGCAAGTCCACGCCGAAACCCCGATTGAGGATTCTTGGGCACCCTGGCGTAGCCGAACACTTATTCCGGAACCGGGTTCAGCTTGAGCGCAAGGAGTTGCTCCAGGGTTCCGTTGAACCGGTTCTGATCCACCGATACCGCGATTCCAGGTACGGTTCCGTGGCCTGTGTATTGCCAGAAAATCCACGCATCCCATGGTTTCGGAATTGAGGGCGCGGGCGCGGCGGTGTATTCAGCCACCCACAGAGGAAATCGCGCCAGCAGCGACGAATTCGCGAGAACCTCAGTGGCGAACGCCGGACTCAGGTAAACGAGCGGTGTCGTCCCCAGGCCCTGCTCGACGGCTTGCAGCCACTCGACGGCCAGCGGCGCGCGATCCGCGGCCGGAATATTCGCCCATAGGGCGGGGTTTTCCAGATCCAGCGCGGGAGGCAGTTCACCCGGCGGAAGCTGGTTCATGGTTCGGAGAAAAAAATGAGCTTGTGCCGTGACTGGATTGGCGGGATGAAAAAGATGGTAGGCGCCGCGCTTGATTCCCGCGTCGGACGCGGCTTGCCAGTTCCACTCGAATTTCTTGTCCTGGCAGGACAAGCCTTCGGTGGCCTTGATAAAGCAGTAGTTGATTCCCGAAGCGCCGACGAGGGTCCAATCGACATCTAGTTGGAAATGGGAGACGTCTATACCGATCGGCGCCGCAGCGCCGGCCTGTTCCGCATTAAGCACGCCCTACTTTAGCACGCCCATTTTGTCGAAAGGCCAGTATATAAAGACGGCTTTTCCGTAAATATAACGCCGCGGAACCATGCCCCAGGATCGGCTGTCGTTGGATGAGCTGCGGTGATCGCCCAGCACGAAGTATTCATCCGCGGGAACGGTTTCGGGCGCCATGGAATTTTGATCGCGAAACTCAGGCGGAACATAATCTTCCACCAGCGCCTGTCCATTCACCACTACCGTGCCGTTATTCACTTCCAATCGGTCTCCAGGTACGCCGATTACGCGTTTGATGTACGACTTGCTGGGATCGCCGGGAAACCAGAAAACCACCGTATCGCCTCGGTTGATCCTCTCGAAGTTGAATCGATAGACGAATTTGTTGATGAAAATCCGCTCCTGATCGTCCAGGGTGGGCATCATGCTGGTGCCTTCCACCTTCACCGGCTGGTACAGGAACAAAATGACGATTACCGCCAGAACCACCGAGAAAAGCAAATCGCGCAACCAGTGCATGAGAGCGCCGGTGAGCGACCGTTTAGCGCCGGGAGGCGGGCTGGTGGTTGGAGCGGTGCCCGTTTGGTCCATCATTATTAGGCGTTTACAAAACCATTCTGACACTAGCGCAACCAACCGGCAAGCCGAAGCAAGTGACCGGTGCGCCAACAACGTCATTCTAACCGACGCGTGCTTCCGGTCGGCGGTTGCGGGCGTAAACCGGAGTAAAGTTTCTTAACTTTGAAACGTTTTGGGGCGCGCGGGCCTCCGTTAGTGAGGAGGGACCCTCGCGATGAGCCCCAGGCAATTGCTCTCCTTTTTCCGGAAGTCCCGGGAACTGCGTTTCGATTCCGATGCGCCAGTGCTGATCAGCCCGTGTCTACCGCCGGAGCTTCCGGCAGCTCCCGGGCGGTTGGTCGCCATATGGCAGTCCGGACTCGAATTGCGCTGCCGCCGGGCGATTCCCGCCGAGTCGCAGGTCGCGGTCGAGGTCGGCCAGGCTTTAGTATTCGGAAAGGTTCGTTCCTGCCGGCTGCAATCTTCAGGCAGCTTCGAGATTGAGATTCAGACCCAACATGTGGACATGCCTCGTTCTCTTTCTCTTCGCCCCCTTGGCCGAAACGCATCCTCCGGCCGCCTGGATGCCGCCAGCTAACCCTACTCCCGCCTAACCGTTAGCAAAACCCGTAGTCTAAAGGACGGATGGAAGCGGAAGCCGGCGGCGCTATCGAACGCGCGCGGTCGGGTGATCACGACGCGTTTCGACTGCTGGTGGAGCAGCACAGTCGCGCCATCTTCCGGCTGGCTTATCGCATGACCGGAAACGAACAGGACGCCGAGGACGTGGTGCAGGAGACTTTCTTGAGGGCTTATCGCCAAATCAACCGCTACGAAGCGCGCTCCAGCTTTTCCACCTGGCTGTATCGCATTGCATCGAATTATTCGCTCGATCTGATCCGCATGCGCAAACATCGCGAGAACAAACGCGAGCGCGCAGCGGATCCTGACCAGGACATTCTGCAGTCCATTCCGGCGGCAAATCCGGGGCCGGATCGCGAGCTGTATAGCAGCCAGATTTCCGAATCCGTCAACTCGGCGCTCGGCGAGCTGAGCGCGCAAGAACGAACTGCGTTTGTCCTTCGGCATTTTGAGGGGCTGTCGATCGAAGAAATCGGGATCGCCATCGGAACGGGAACCAACGCGACGAAACACAGTATTTTTCGAGCGGTCCAAAAGCTCCGCCGGAGTTTGGAGCCGTTAGTGAGTCCAGCAAGATGAATCACATTAGCGAAGAACAGTTGGTGCTTTTTTATTACGGGGAGTCGGCGGAAGCGGCCGCCGTCGAGAATCATTTGTCCGGCTGCGAGACCTGTCGCGCCGAACTCCGCGCGCTGCAGCTTGTGCTGAATACCGTCGATTCCGCTCCGGTTCCCGAGCGCGCGACGGACTACGGCCAAGCCGTTTGGCAACGCATCGAGCAGCGACTGGGAACGCGGCGGCGTCGTCGAGGAATTCGGCTGTGGTGGATTTGGGCGCCCGTGACGGTGGCCTTGGTGCTCGCCGCGTTCCTGGCGGGAAGCCTGTGGCAGCGCGGCGGCAAGCCTTCGGTGGCAAACAATCGGAACAATCAGCAGATTCGCGAGCGCATCCTGTTGGTCGCGGTCGGCGATCACCTGGAGCGATCGCAGATGGTGCTGGCCGAACTCGATAATGCTCCTGACGGCAAGGGCAAGCTCGACATTTCCGATGAGCGGCGGATGGCCGAAGATCTTTTGGACGACAATCGCCTCTATCGCCAGACGGCGCGAAACACGGGCGACAAATCGGTGGCCAGCGTACTGGACGATCTGGAACGCGTGCTGCTCGAAATCGCGCACAGCCCTTCGGAGATATCGAGCGGACAGCTCAGCGATCTTCGGCAACAAATTGAGAGCCGCGGCCTGTTGTTCAAAGTGCGCGTGCTGGGATCGGTTGCGCGCAATCCGCAATGACGCAACCAGGAGAGAGACTGTCT
>JBEKHQ010000092.1:0-7575 GCA_050012195.1 Bryobacteraceae bacterium
CCACGCGCTTCTTCGAGAAGGCATCGCGACAATTATCAAGAGCCAGCCCGATATGGTGCTCGTTTCGCAAGCGTCCAGCGGCACAGAAGCGATTCAACAGTTCAGAGAGCATCGGCCGGACGTCACGTTGATGGATCTGAGACTCCCCGATCTCAGCGGTATCGATGCGCTAATGGCGATTCGCGCGGAGTTCAGCGACGCTCGCATCGTGATGCTCACCACCTTCGAGGGCGATGTGGAGATTCAGCGCGCGCTCCAGGCGGGAGCCCGCGGGTATCTCCTCAAAACGATGCCGCCCTCCGAGCTTGCGGAGGCCATCCGGCAGGTGCACGCCGGCAAAAAGCGCGTGCCTCCGGAAATAGCGGCTCACCTCGCCGAACACATGAGCGACGAGGACCTGACCGCGCGAGAAATCGAAGTCCTCCGGAAGGTGGTCGAGGGCAACCGGAATAGGGACATCGCCGGCCTGCTGTTTATATCGGAAGAAACCGTCAAAGTGCACCTTAAACACATCATGGACAAGCTGGGCGCGCGGGACCGCACGCAGGCTATCGCCATCGCCCTGCGCCGCGGGATCATTCAGTTGTGATTCAATCGCCTCCCCAAAAGTGGTACGAAAACATTCCGAGGCTTAGGGATTCGAATAGCGGCTGGTTTCAATACGCTAAGACTAGAGCGTGTATACTTGCCTACGAATACGGGGAAACACCTCCTGCAATACTTGTTTTCCGGATTTCCCACCGGCTCGGCCGGAGTAGCGTTGTTGCTTCTGCGTACTGCTTTAGGTCTTGCGACCATCTTTCAGGGCACGCTGTGCTTGCCTGGCGCGAACGGTACCTTCGGAGCGTGGAGCGTGAGCGCCGCGGCGATCCTGGCGGGCGCCTTATTGGTACTGGGCTTCCTAACACCCATCGTCGCCGTCCTGATTGGACTGGGCGCGATCGGAATCGGATTCGAGTTCCTTCCGTCCTGCACGCCCGCGCTCTTTGATTCGCGCCTGTCTATCGCGCTCGGCGCGGCGATTCTCGCGGCCATTGCGGTCCTCGGCCCCGGCTCACTCTCCGTCGACGCCCGCATGTTCGGACGGCGCGAGATCATCATCCCGCGGCTTGAGCAGTAGTTTACTCGGCCAGCACCCGGTGGGCGAACTGCACCGCCATCGATCCTTCTCCGACGGCGGAAGCCACGCGCTTCACGCTTTGAGAACGGACGTCTCCGACGGCGAAGACTCCCGGGCGACTGGTTTCGAGCAGATACGGCGAACGAGGCAGCGGCCAATCGCTTCCCAGGTCGACGCCGGTCTTGATGAATTGCTTGCTATCCAGGGCGAGGCATCCCCCCAGCCAAGCCGTGTTGGGATCGGCTCCGGTTAACACGAAGACGTGCCGGATGTCGCGAGTGTCGGTTGCGCCGCTCTGCGTGGCTCGCCACCCCACCCGCTCGAGATGTCCGTTGCCTTCCAGCGTCTCGACTTCCGTCTTCGGCATGAAGGTGATTTGATGGCAGGCTTCGATCCGGGAGATCAGGTATCGCGACATACTGTTCGCCAGGCCCGGCCCGCGGACCAGCAGATGGACCCGCTTGGCGATTCCGGAGAGGAACATCGCGGCTTGGCCCGCGGAATTGCCGCCACCCACTACCGCAACTTCTTCGCCGCGGCAGAGCTCCGCCTCCACGCGCGTCGCGCCATAGTAGACGCCCACGCCTTCAAACTGAGCCAGGTTCTGCACGCGCAGCTTCCGATATTTCGCGCCGGACGCGACAATAATACTGCGCGCGTGTAACGACGCTCCGTCGTCCAGATCCACCGAATAAGGCGGCCGCTCGCACCGGAGTCCTCGCGCCGTGCGCGCCACCAGAATATTCGCTCCGAATTTCTCCGCTTGAACGAACGCGCGGCCCGCAAGCTCCTGCCCCGAGATTCCCATCGGAAAGCCGAGGTAGTTTTCGATCCGCGAACTCGATCCAGCTTGCCCGCCAGGTGCGTTGCCCTCGACCACCAAAACACTCAGGCCTTCGGAGGCGCCGTAAACGGCGGCTGCCAGACCGCTAGGCCCGGCGCCGATCACGATCAGGTCGTAGACCTCGTCCTCATCAATTCCCGCGTTCAGCCCAAAACAGGCGGCGGCTTCGGCGATGCTGGGATTGCGCAGCACCAGCTCGCCCCGGCAGATCAGCACCGGGATGTCCGTCAATTGGATCTCGAAATGATCCAGCAGGGCCTGAACATCCCCGTCGCGCTCCACATCGATATACGTGTGCGGATGGCCGTTCCGGGAAAGAAAAGCTTTCAGACGTAAAGTATCGCTGGAGTGACTTGAGCCGATCAACACTGCGTCGCCGATGGAGTGGTCTACCAGGTACACGCGGCGCAGCACGAACGCCCGCAGGAACAGCTCGCCCAGCGCGACATCGGTCCGCATGATCCGCTGCAGGCATGATCGGGCGATTTCAAGCACGCTGCTCGATTCGCGCGCCCGGCACCGAACCAGGCTGCGCCTACCAGAAAGCTGGTTCAACTCGCCGGTGAAAGCGCCAGGTCCCACGACCCTGAAACCGGTTTCCGCGCCGCTTGAGACCGCGATGATTTCGAGGCTGCCAGTGAGCACCACGAAGATGCCATGGCTTTCGTCCCCCTGGTCAAACACAATCTCGCCGGCCTGCACCGTTCGCTTTGTGCCGATGGACCCGAGGTAATCGATTTGCGCCTGATCGAGGGTTGGGAACATCGAAGCGGTTTGTTCAGGGGACTCCGCCACAACCTCAGGATAATCTTGCTGCATCAGTTCCTTACTGCGCGGACGCCGCGGCCAGCGCCCTTCGCCTGAGAGTAGAGATTCGTGTTCATGATTTTCTCCTGCCGATCGCTGGCCCGCCGCGTTGGCTCGCGAAACGAAATCAAGTAAATCGCCATTCCGAGTCCGGCAATCGCCAGAACGACGGCGAGGCCTATCGCCAAGCTGGACGCGCGAGCGTAGCCCGATCCGCCGGCTTTTAGGTCGGCGACTAAACGCACATAGGTCCGAATGCTAAGGAGGTTGACCGTCACACCGAAGGCGATGAAGGCCGTGCCTAACCAAAAAGAAAGTCCATACGACTGAGTTGCGAGAGCGGAAGGCGCGGCTTGCATCGCTTCCAGGAACAAGCCGAAACGAGCGACCACAAAGCCCAGCCCCATCAACGCCAATCCGGTCCGGATCCATGCCAGGAAAGTCCTCTCAGCAGCAAGGTAGTCGCTCGGCCCGCTCACTTTGCTTCCTGACGGCTCATTGCCATCCGCCTCCCAGCGCCTTATAAAGTTGAACCACTGTCAGCAGTTCCTGCAATCGGATTTGGGCCAGATCCAGCTCGGCTTGAAACGTGTCGCGATCGGCATCCAGCGCATTCAGCTGCGTGTCCACGCCACCGCGATAGCGAATATACGCAAGGCGTAGCCGGTCTTGCAGAGCGAACACCAGCGCTTCCTGCTGGATGCGGCTCTCGCGTACACGCTGATGGGCGATCAAGACATTCGACACTTCGCTGAATGCCGTTTGAATGGTCTTTTCGTATTGAATCAGGGCGTGCTCTCGCTGAGCCTCCGCCAGCTTCACATTGGATTTGAGCCGTCCGGCGGTGAAGATCGGCTGCGTGAGCTGCGGCGCCAGGCTCCAGGCGCTGCTCGGCCCGCTGAACAGATTCGCCAGTTGCGTGCTCTGCCCGCCCAGCGCCCCGCTCAGGCTCAGCGTGGGGAAGTAAGCCGCCCTCGCCACGCCGATCTCGGCGTTGGCTGCGATCAAATCCTGCTCGGCCGCTCGGATGTCCGGCCGCCGCTCAAGAAGCTCAGAGGGCAAGCCCGCCGGAACCTCGGGAGGCAGACCCTGTTCGGTGAGACTATGCCCGCGCACCACTTCGCCGGGGTTCTCTCCGAGCAAAAGGCGAATCTGATTTTCCGTTTGTCCGATCTGGCTTTCCAGGCTGGGAATAGTTTCGGCCGCTGTGTATACCAATTGCTCCGATTGACGCAGATCGAGCAGCGTGGCCACTCCGCCGGTCTGCCTGGACTTCGTCAGGTCGAGAGACTCCTGGCGGTTTTGCAAAGTGCGCTGGGAGATATCGAGCGAGTAGTCGAGTTCCCGTAAAGTCAGGTACGCCGTCGCGACGTCGCTGACCAGCGTGGTGACGACGGCTTTGCGGTTCTCCTCCGCGCTCAGAAGCTGCGCCCGAGCCGCTTCGGTGGCGCGCCGTAGCCGGCCCCAGATGTCGACTTCAAAGGACAGCAGGTTGAGCGACGCCTCTCCGAAATTTCGATTCTGCGATGCCAGAAGCTCGGGGGGAATCGGCGTGGCGCCGTTTCGCGAAAGCCGATTGATATCCACCGCGCCGCTCGCGCCGAAGTTCGGGTATTGATTCGACCGCGTGATTCCCAGGTTCGCACGCGCTTCTTCCACCCGAGCCACCGCGTCGCGCAAATCGTAGTTTTGCGCCAGTGCCGTCCGAATCAGTTCCTGAAGCTTGTCGTCCTTGAAGACCTCGAACCATTTGACATCCGCCAGCGAAGCCGCCTGGGAAGCGGGAAGCGGATCGGGAGCGCGAAAGTTCGCCGGAGTTGCGATGGCGGGGCGCTTATAGTTCGGTCCGACTGTGCATCCGCTCAACAGAGCCGCGGCTAGCACCGCTATGATTCCGCGATTCACGGTCAATCTCCTTGCGCCGGCGAAGGCTGGGGTGGACGAATGGGCGACTCTCCGCTCGCGGTGGCGCCCGAAAGCTTTTCGACTATGTAAAAGATGCCCGGAACCAGAAAGATTCCGAGCAAGCTCGCCGCCGCCATCCCTCCGATCACCGTGGTCCCCATAATCTGTCGGGAAACCGCGCCGGCGCCCGTGGCGATCCATAGCGGCACGCATCCGAGAATGAACGCGAAAGACGTCATCAGAATGGGACGCAGCCGAAGCCGCGCACCCTCCAGCGCCGCGTCCATCAATGGCTTCCCTTTTTCGAATTCGTCCTTGGCGAACTCGACGATCAGGATGGCGTTCTTCGCCGCCAGGCCGATCAACATCACCAGGCCGATCTGCGAGTAGGTGTCGTTCTCGAGTTGCACCATGTAAGGCGGCGCGAAATATCCGAGCAGAGTGCGGCGCAGCCACAACACGCCCAGCGCGCCGAAAACCGCCACCGGCGTGCTCAGGAGAACGCTGAAAGGCAGAGTCCAACTTTCGTACAGCGCCGATAAAATCAGAAAGACGAACAGCAGCGAGAATCCGAAAATGATCGACGGCGACACGCCTTCCTGCGCTTTCTTCTCCTGGAACGACATGCCCGAGTAGTCGTACCCCATCTCGGGCGGCATGGTTTGGGCGAAAACCTCCTCGAGCGCCTTCATCCCCTGGTCGGTGCTGTACCCGGGCGCGGCCGATCCATTCAATTGCGCGGATCGGTATTCGTTGAAGCGCATCGTGAATTCGGGTCCGGCGCGCGATTCGAATTTGGTCAGCGCCGACAGCGGCACCATTTCGCCGGCCGCGTTGCGTACGTAGAAGAGGCCGACGTTCTCCGACTTGGCGCGGTAATCTCCCTCGGCCTCGATGTACACCTGCCATTGCCGCCCGAACCGGTTGAAGTAATTTATGAACAGTCCCCCCATGAAGGCTTGGATGGTCCGGTAAACATCGTTGATCGGCACACCCTGCTTGATCACCTTGTCGCGATCCACTTCGACGAATTGTTGCGGCACGCTCGGCAAGAAAGTGGTGGTGAGAGTTCCTATCTCAGGACGCTTGCGCGCCGCCGCCATAAACTTGTTCAAGTTGTCGGCTAAAAACTGGACGTCCTTGCCCGCGCGGTCTTCCAGGATGAAAGTGAATCCGCCCGAGGTCCCGACACCCGGAATCGCCGGCGGCGAGAAGCCGAACGCCACCCCTTCCGGCAGCGTACTCAGCTCCCGGTTCAAGCTAGCCTTGATGGCCTGGAACTGCACTGCCCTGGTTTTCCGATCGTCCCAGTCATTCATGGTCACAAAAATGAATGCGTTGTAGCTGGTTCGCACCAGGCTGAGCAGGCTGAAACCGAGAACGCTGGTCGAGTACTTGACGCCGGGCGTCTTCGCCAGAATCGCCTCCACCTTCGCGGCGACCTGCTCGGTGCGCTGTAAAGATGCGGCATTGGGAAGCTGGATGTTCAGGTAAAAGTAGCCTTGATCCTCGTCGGGAACGAAGCTGGTGGGAAGTTTGCCGCTGATCCAATACGCCGCGGCGCCGAACCCGACCAGCAGGACCACAACCAGGACCGCTTTTCGGAGCAGGACTCCCGAGATCTGCACGTAACGATCGGTGCCTCGCGCAAACGAGCGATTAAACCACGCAAAGAATTTCGCGAGCAAACCCTTGCTCTCCACTTTCGGCTTGAGAAGGAGCGCCGCCAGCGCGGGACTCAGCGACAGCGCATTGAACGCGGAGAGAATCACCGATATCGCGATGGTGACGGCGAACTGCTGATACAGCTTGCCGGTGATCCCCGGGATGAAGGCCGTCGGCACGAAAACGGCGGAGAGCACCAGCGCGATACCGATCACGGGCCCTGAAATCTCCTCCATCGCCTTCAACGCGGCCTCTTTCGGAGCCAGGCCGTCTTCGATATGGCGCTCCACCGACTCCACCACCACGATCGCGTCGTCCACCACCAGGCCGATTGCCAGCACCAGGCCGAATAGCGACAGAGTGTTGACGCTAAAGCCGAACAGCGGAAAGAAGATGAAGGTCCCCACCAGCGACACCGGCACCGCCAGTAATGGAATCAGCGTCGCGCGCCAGCCTTGCAGGAACAGGTAGACCACCGCGATCACCAGCGCCAGGGCGATCACCAGCGTCTCGACGATTTCCTTCATGCCCGCGGTCACCGCCAGCGTGGTGTCCACCGGGACAACGTAATCAATGTCACTCGGAAACCGACGTTTTGCGTCCGTCATCATCTTTCTCACCGCAGCCGCGGTCTCGACGGCGTTGGATCCGGGAAGTTGGTAGACTGCGATCACCGCGCTCGGCTTCCCGTTGAGGTGCCCTTCCACGCTGTAATCCTGCGATCCCATTTCCACCCGCGCTACGTCGCGGAGGCGCACGATACCGGTATTGGGAGTTTCGCGCACCACGATCTGCTCGAACTCCTCCGGCGACGTCAAGCGGCCCTGGGCGCGGACGGAATACGTGAACTCTTGCCCCTTCGGAACCGGTTCGCTGCCCACTTGTCCGGCGGGATTCACGGCATTCTGGGTTTGAATCGCCGTGATGATTTCGGGCACCGTGATCTGCAACTTCGCCAACTGGTCCGGCTTTACCCACAGGCGCATCGCGTATTGACCGGAGCCGAATACCTGAACGGTGCCGACGCCTTTCACGCGGGTCAGCGGGTCGTTTAGATTGATGTACGCATAGTTGGCCAGGAAGTTTGCATCGTAGCTTCCCTTCGGCGAATAGAGGGCCACCAGCATCAGCGGCGCGAGGGTGGATTTTTGCACCGTGACGCCGTAATTTGTCACGTCGGCCGGCAGTTGCGACGCCGCCTGCGTTTCGCGGCTCTGCGCCAGGATCAGATCCG
>JBEKHQ010000093.1:0-7559 GCA_050012195.1 Bryobacteraceae bacterium
TGATCGGCTTCGGCGTGCTGGAGCTCAATGTCGTTTATCCGGCGCTCGCGGCCGCTTTCGCGCTGTGCCGCGCACGGCGCATTCTCGGAAAGGTCTGGCCGATGTTTCTCGCGTCTGCCGCCTACACGGCAATCCATCGAGCGGCGGTGCCGTTTCCAGCGGAGGGCGTTTATAAACTGCACTGGGATTCCAGCATCTTCTCGACACTATGGACCTACTGGAAGTGGACGCTGGGGCCCAATCGCCTGATCTTCTTGAGGATCTATCCTTCACACTTCCGATCGATTCTAGCGATCGCACTGATGGCGGGGCTGGTGGGATTCTTGCTCTGGGAAGCCTGGCGGCGCGAGTGGATCACGGCATTCTTTGCGAGCTGGTATCTGATCGTGTTGGGTCCACTGCTGCTATTGCGCGATCATATGGATGATTCCTACTTGACGATCCCGCTGGTCGGCTTCGCGATGTGGGGCGCGTGGGCCTTTGTTTGCGGCTGGCGGGCGGGAGCGTTGTCGAAGAGCATCGCGGTCCTAATGCTCGTCAATTATCTCGCTGTTTCGATCCCGGTGGCCCGAGTGGTCACTCAGTCCTTTTACGATCGCAGCCGGCAGATTCGGAGCCTGGTGCTTGGCGTCGACGCCGAGACTCGCGGTGGGAAGGACAGGCTGATCCTATTAAAAGGCGTCGATTCGGAAATGTTCTGGTCGGCGCTGTATCATCGGCCGTTTCCTTTATACGGGATCGATGAGGTTTATTTGCTCCCTGAGAACGAATCGGAGATTGTCCCGCCCGTGCCGCCGCGCGAACGGGAGCAGTTCTATGCCGACCCGGCCCGTGTGCGCGGAGCGCTGAAAGAGGGCCGCGCCATCGCGTTGGACGTGGCCGGCGGCGAGGTGCGCGACATTACGGCATCCACGCTTGAGATAAAATAACGTTCGGTCGCTGTAGGAGAAATAATTATGACCGCCTCGCATTGTTTTAAGATTGGCTCGTTTTGGCTGGCCGCATCTGTCTCGCTTGTTGCGCAGTGCCCGCCGATCAATTTCTACACCACTCCTCAAATTCAGCCGATCGGAAACGCGGACATCGTGGTGGTTCGGCAACCGGACGGGTCTTTCACGGGGTACGGGTTGGGGGGGCCCAAGCCACTTTACACAACGCCCAACATTCAGAGCACGGTGACGGGTTGCTTGCCTGCGTCGACGCATACCGGACCAAAGGTGACAATCAATTACAACCCGACCGGAACAGGGTCCGAACCGGGCGCGATTGCCGACCTGAAGGGCGACGGCAAACCCGCGCTTCTGATCGCGGAGACCAACCCAGGGGTCTCGATCTATTACGACTTCAACCTGTCTAACGCCACGCACTATCTACCGCAGGCCAGCAATCCCACTGGAGTGTCGGTAGGAGATGTGAATGGCGACGGGCATCCGGACGTCGTGTTTCTGGACGGAGGCGGAGAGGTCGCCTCGGATACTGGAACTGTCTATATCCTTCTAAACAACGGCGATGGCACGTTGACGCCGAAGGCCAACTATCCTGCTAACGGCCCGGACTCGGTTGCTATCGCCGATGTGAACGGCGACGGGAAGCCCGATCTGATAGTGGGCACTTTCGGCAGCACAAGCGCTGGGAGTGTTGCTGTTTTTCTCGGCAATGGCGACGGCACGTTTCAAAATCCGACGAACTATCCGACCAGCAGCGGCGTGATCAACGTCGTGGTAGCAGATTTTAATGGCGATGGACATCCCGACATCGCCTACGTGATTTATGGCAACACGAACCCTGTCAATTCGATCGGCGTTTTGCTGGGTAATGGGCGTGGGAGCTTTACACAGGCCGGATCCGTCTTCAGCAGCGGTGGAGACGCCCAGTATCTGGTGACCGCAGACTTCAATGGCGACGGTAGGCTGGACCTGGCAGCCGGGAACGGCAACGATGCGACAGTGACCATCCTGCTCGGCAACGGCGATGGGACTTTTCAGGCTCCGCATGGATACTCTGTTCCGTACGAGCCCGTCGAACTTACGGTCACTGATTTCAACAACGACGGATTCGCAGATATTCTAATTGGCGTGGGAAGCCCCACCGCCCTCGGCGAGAGCGAAAACTCGATGGTGATCGGGGTCCTGCTGGGCAACGGGGATGGCACGTTCCAGGGCTCCACTACCACACCGATTGGCGGAAGCAGTGCCGCGTTCCTCGCTGTCGCCGATTTCAACGGGGATGGCAAGACGGATGCGGTGATAGCCGCAGCGGATACTGGAAACATGGCGTTCTTCGCCGGAAACGGCAATGGCACGTTTCAGCCGCCGGTCATCAACCAGGGGGAGTTGTCTCAGCCAGGCGTCGCGGCGGTGGGTGATTTCAACGGTGATGGACGGCCGGATTTGGCCATCGCGCAAACCGGGGCGTCAAGTCTTTATGTGCTGCTCAACGCCGGGAGCGGGAAATTTCAATCGCCTTCAACCACCAGTTCCGGAGGCTCATCGCCGACCGGCATTGCCGCGGCGGATTTCAATCGCGACGGCAAGATCGATCTGGCGGTGGCCAACAGCGGCGGTCAAAGCGATACCGGTCAAAATCTAACTGGGAATGTAGCGATCCTGACGGGCTCCGGGTCAGGGACATTCAGTGTCACCAACACGTACACCGCCGGGACCGCCCCCACCGCCATCGCCGCAGCAGATTTGAACGGAGACGGCAAACCCGACCTGGTGGTGTCGGACAGCGGAGTCAACGGCGGGACCGGCGCACCCAATATTTCGGGCGCGGTGTACGTTTTCCTGAATCAGGGCAGCTCGTTTCCGTCCTCGAACAAGTATACGGTCAGCTCATTTCCCGGCGCTCTTGCCATTGGCGATCTCAATGGCGACGGCAGGCCCGATCTGGTGGTGGCGACCGAGGACACCAATTACAATTACTATTTGGGTATCCTGTTGGGCAACGGAGACGGAACATTTCAGTCGCCCACCTTAGTCCCCACCCAATTCGGACCCACCTCGATCGTAATCGGGGATTTCAACGGAGATGGCAAACAGGACCTTATTGTCGGCCATTGCTGTGGCCTCTCGGACGCCACCTATCTGCTTGGCCACGGCGACGGCACATTCGATCCGGAAGTGGCGTTCAACGCCGGTTCGACCCAATTTGTAGCGGCCGCGGATATCAACGGCGACGGACACCCAGACCTGCTGATCGCTCAAAGTCAGCCTGCGGCATTCATGCCACTCATCAACGTTTCGCCGAAGCCGCAGGCAGTATCGACGGCGTCCAGCGCTCCAGCGCCCTCGGGCGCGCCGGTGGCCGCGGAATCGATTGTATCCTCGTACGGCAGCGATCTCGCCAATACCAAGCTGTCCGCTTCCACGCTCGGAACCAGCTTAGGCGGGACCACCGTCGATGTGAAGG
Source organism: Bryobacteraceae bacterium (assembly GCA_050012195.1). Lineage (GTDB taxonomy): Bacteria > Acidobacteriota > Terriglobia > Bryobacterales > Bryobacteraceae > Palsa-89. Next base: position 3,412 of record JBEKHQ010000093.1, read on the forward strand.
ACTCGACCGGAATGGACCGGTCCGCGCTGTTGTTTTATGTGTCGCCGCTTCAGGTGAATTTCGAAGTTCCGGCGGGCACCGCCACTGGAACGGCAACCGTCAACGTCCACTCGGGCGACGGCACAGTCTCGTCGGGCACGGTTGAGATTGCCAACGTCGCGCCAGGTCTTTACACGCAGAATGCGGCCGGCCTCGCGGCAGCGTACGTGGATTACTACACCGCCAGCGGCAAGTTCACGTCGCAGCAGAACGTGGTGGAGCACAATTCGAGCGGTCAACTGGTGGCGAATCCGATCTCGCTCGATCCCGAGGGCAGCCAGGTTTATCTGCTTCTGTTTGGCACCGGACTACGCCACGCCGCCAAGTCCGACGTGACCGTGACGGTCGGTTCCACAACGCTCCCTGCCGCTTTTTCTGGAGCGCAAGGCGGTTTTGCCGGGCTGGATCAGGTCAATGTTCTCCTGCCCTACAGCTTGAAAGGGAGCGGCTCCGTGCCGGTGGTAGTGAACGCGGCGGGCATATCTTCGAATGCCGTGCTGATCACCATTCAATAGTCGCGCGGTCTGGAATATACTGGGCAGATGCCGAATCGGTTCTTTAGTCCCGCGCTCGCGATCGTTTTGCTCGCGGCGGCGGGGGCCGGTGGCCAACCGTCGCATCCCGCCGCCTATTCGGGACCGCGAGCATCGGACGGCAAACCGGACCTGAACGGCATTTGGCAGACCCTGAATACGGCCGATTGGGATCTTCGGGCGCACGCGGCGGGACCCTCGCCGGTGCTCGCTTTGGGCGCGGTGGGCGCCGAGCCTCCGGGTCTCGGCGTGATTGAAGGCGGCGATATTCCATATCAACCGTGGGCCGCCGCGAAGCAGAAAGAGAACGCGCAACACTGGCTGACTGCCGATCCGGAAATCAAGTGCTACCTGCCGGGGGTGCCGCGCGCCACGTATCAACCCTATCCGTTTCAGATTGTGCAAACGCCGCGCTACGTCCTGATCGCATACGAGTTCGCCAGCGCCAGCCGCTCGATTCCGATCGCGCCCAAGAAGGAAGAGGCTCCCGCCGATTCCTGGATGGGAGATTCGTACGGCCGTTGGGACGGAGATACGCTGGTGGTGGACGTAACCAGCTTCACAGATCAGAGTTGGTTCGATCGCGCCGGAGATTTCCACAGCGACGCCCTGCATGTAGTGGAGCGCTACGCGCCGCTTAGCCGCGACGTCCTGATGTACGAAGCGCTGATAGAAGATCCCAAGGTGTTTACGCGACCTTGGAAAATCAGTATGCCACTCTACCGCCATGTGGAAAAAAACGCGCAACTGCTGGAATTTAAGTGCGTCGAGTTCGTGGAAGAGCTGATGTATGGTCCGCTGCGCAAGAAAGCGGCGCAGTAAAATCTTCCCGCCGGGCAGTCATCAATTTTCCAGTTGAAGAAACTCGCGGAACCAACTAGACTGCCAACATGCGCATGAGCGAGGCTGACTATGAGTACCTGATCCACACGCTCTCGGAGGCGCGTTTTAGGGCGACTGAGATTGCCGTTTCCGTGCGCGCGCGAGTGGGTCTGGATCATAGCTTGGCACAACTTGGCAGCCTGGCGGTATCGAAAATCGACGGCGTGTTGGGAGACGTGCGAAAACTTGCGGTGGAGCAAGAAGGGGGACGTTCCAGATTCATCGGATCGCCGGAACGGAAGGCAGCGCTAGTACTACCAGAACCAAATCCACAATCCCAAGCGGCGGCGTTCAGCCTCCCGAGCGGTTTGGGTCCGGACCACTGGCTGCATGGATTCTTGAAAGACCTGACGGGCCAGGTTCGTGCTTCGAACGAAATTACGTTTGAAGGCGCCGAGAAGTTGCTGCAACAACGGAAGGCGGTTTTTCTGAGAGATGCCGAGACGGCGCGGAGAATGATCCGCACCTATCCCCAGTTGTTCAGCGACGGCGCCAATCAGCCGACCGGGACCTGAAAATTCATGGATGACTCCGTCGGCTTCGATCCGAAAGAATTTAACGATTTGATACGCAGGGCTTCCGACTTGCTGTTGGACACAATGGATATTCCCAGGTTGCTTCGAACTCGATTGGGAGCCGAGCATCAGGTGGTGGGATCGGCGGATGAAATGTTGAGAAGCCTGGAAACCTTCGTGCACGAACTCCGTCTTTATCACGGCCCTGTTGAATTGCATCGAATGAATCCCAACGAAGACACTTGACTGAAAGTACCTCATGAGCGCCGGGGGTGGGTGCGTCAGGAGCGGCACTCCAGCCGGCGGTTTCTCCGCATTTGAAGTCTGATCACAATTAGCGCAACTGGAGCAATCTTATGGTTAATCGCACGATGGACGAGGAAAAAGCTCTCTCTCAATTCCAAACTTTGATGAAGTCGGAACACTGGCTGGCGACCTACGTTCGGGACCTTCTGAGTGCTCACGATCTGGCGGCGGGCATCGATTTCAATACGGCGAGTCAGCTTTTGTCCGCCGAGAAAGAGCAGTTCGAAAAGGATCTGGCGGTGGCGCGGCGCATGCTGCGTATATACGGGAACAAGGTTCTTACAGAATCCTCGGCCCACGCCGCCGACTAAGTCTCCGGGAGTGGAAGGTTTTGGGATCAGCGTACCGGAGGTGTGCCCAGCGGTTGACTTGCGACCGATGCCGGCGACGCGGACGGGGAAGGTGTGAGCGGCATGGCTGTACCGCTGAACGTAACACGGTCGCTATAAGCCACGTACTTGCCGATCAACGTCAATTCGCCCAAGGCTTGCATTACCTGCAGTGGATCGTGATCGCTCTTGAATCGCGATCGCAGATACCTCCTGTTTTTGTAGCGCGTCCGCATGTAATCGCAATTCCAATCATTTGGCCCACAGGCGACCGATCCCGGACCGGGGTCCATGGGATTAAGCGGCGCCAGAGTTCCCTTGTCCACGAAAACCAACAGGGGCGTGGACGAATTGTTGCTGATGACGGCGCCGTCGCGCAAAGCCTGATTGTCCAGGGCCACGAGTTGGTTGACGGTAAGGTCGGGCAGGACCAACTCCAGCATTCTCTCGAACGGATTGCTGAAGACGTTGAGGAAGGTCTGGAAGTTGTACTTGTGGTTCCTGGCGGCTGCGGTGGATCCGCCGAAGAACGGGAGCACGCCGGTTAGAATGGGGCCGAGCGCTCTCACCAGATTGACAGAGGTATTTCGGAGGCCGATCAATTGCTCACGCTGCAGGCTGGATCGAACGGTCCGGTAGGAATCGGTCGGCAAGGGCGCGGTTACACCCGCTCCCGCCGGTAATTTGAAATAGACGCCCGCCAGTTGCAGATCATACCCCGCATTATTGCCCAGGTACACGACGATGCCATAGTACATTTTCGCGATTCGCGCGCCGAAGCTGTCGGAAACCACGTTCTTCGACAGGACTTTCCAGGCGACGTCCACCTGGGGAGCGTTGGGCGGAATCGCGGGCCCCGGCGATGCGGCCGATGTGATCCGGAACGGCAGCAACTCCTGCATCACCGGGCCGGCCGGGTGCGTCGGCAGTTGAGGATTAGCGGGATCGGCGCAAGTGGCGCCGGATGGATAGACCCTGAGCAACAGGAAATTCTCCCCGAGCGGCGCGGCCTGATCCACAACCAGCGAGCCGGTCCAGAATGCAGCCTGACTCGCGTCAAAGCTGGTGACGGCGATTTTGCTTCCTTGCGGATCGGCTGACGCACACTGCAGAGTGTAGTTGTTGTCGTATTGGGCGTTGGCCGGCTTGATGGAAGGATCGCGCTTAATGACGATCTTGTATGCGCCGCCGGGCGATCCGGAGCAGGGAGTAGCGGTGTAGAGCCGATCATCGGTGGCACAAGCGGCTGTGGATGCTGAAGCTGGAATGGCCGGACCGGCCAGTATCCCGAGGGGCAGTATCCCGAGAAAGAGCAGCGCTCGGCTCGGAAATCGGCGCGCAACAATCGGACGCATTGATTTGCCGAAAGTCTAGCACGCACCCGCTCGAAAGCACGACTCTTTCGGTTCCGCGGGACGCGCCGGGCCGCGCGGATGTCCTTGCGGCCGCTGCACTACTTAGTAAGCGCCAGAAATGATGAAGATTCGTGAACGATCCGAAGGGTTAGCGCGTTGACGTCTCGCTTGAAGGCGGAACCAGGCCCT
>JBEKHQ010000094.1:0-7558 GCA_050012195.1 Bryobacteraceae bacterium
GACGGAGGTGGTGCTGGGCGATGCGCGCGTGCAACTGGAGCGCGAACTCGCGGCGGGACATTCTGAAAACTTCGATCTCCTAGCCGTGGATGCGTTCTCGAGCGACGCCATTCCGTTTCACTTGCTGACCGCCGAATGTTCCGACGTCTACCGGCGGCATATCGCTCCCGGCGGACTGCTATTGCTGCACATTTCAAATCGCGTGTTGAATCTCGAGCCGGTGGCGCGCGGCATGGCTCGGCATCTGGGTTGGAAGCCGGTACTACTTATTTCCGGAGACGATCAGGAAACCGGCGAAAGCAGCTCGAGCTGGGTGCTGCTCACTTCGAACACGGATTTCCTGGAGCGCACCGGACTCGGGAGCGTGGTTTCGCCCTGGACACGGCGCACCCCCATTCTATGGACGGACGATTTCGTTAGCCTTTGGCACGTACTTAACTTTTAGACTATGGAAGCAAACCGGCCAACGCAGGTAGGGGCACGGCGCTTTCCTTCAGCGCCGCGTCGTGGAATGCCGTGAGATTGAAGGCCGCGCCTTTGCGCTTCTTGTAATCTTCGCGAACGTCCAGCCAGCCGCGCCATCCGAGGAAATAAGTGGGCAACTGGCACGACGACAATTGAGCGCGCTGCAGCTTGGCTGTGGCTTCCTCCTTCTCCTGGAAGGTGTCGTTCATCATCAGATCCATCGCTTCCTGATCGGTCATGCCCATGGTCTGGAGCCGGACATCGAGGATGGCGTTCGAGATCGCCCGCAGCAGTTGCTTCAAAAGCGTCAGGCGCAGTTCGGGGCTGTTGTCCAGAAAGCCCTCGTCCGACATGAGCTGCTGTGCGTAGGTAGCCCATCCTTCGACATAAGGGTTGTTGCCGTAGATATTCCGCAGCAGACGGCGCGGCTTGGGCTCCACGTTGTCGGCGACTTCGAACTGGACATAGTGCCCGGGCATGGCTTCGTGGATGGTAATCTCCATCAGGCCGTATGTGTTGTACTCGCGCAATTTCGATTCGATCCGTTCTTGAGGCCAGTTGGAAGGGATCGGCGTGACCCAGTAAAACGCACCGAGCTGCGGCTCGAGAGCGGGTGCGGGGTTGAATCCAGCGACACCGTAAATACCGCGCATGAACTCGGGTGTGGGGATAACCTGCAGATTGCCACGCGACGGAAGAGTCACCAGATGTTTGGACTGAACGAAACTGGTGGCTTCGGCGAGATCCTTGCGCGCCTGGTCCATAAAAGCGTCGGGAGCGGCGTGTTGCTGCGCCACTTTGGCCAGCGCTTCCGGGATCGACTTCGGCGCCGCCAGCTTGGCCATCTGGTCGCGCACGCTTTGAAGCGCAGCTTGCGCCTCGGATAACACTTGTTCAGGCGTTTTTCCCGACACCAGGGCGAACCGAAACTTCTTGGAGTATTTATCCTTGCCGAGCCGCCAATCGCTGGTCCGCCGGGAGAGGTCGCTTTTGAGAAATACGTTGAAATCGCGCAGAGCGGCGAGAGCAACGGCGGCCGCACGATCAAAATCGGCCTTAACGCCGGCTGGAACCTTCTCGCGCAGCGTCTTATCGATCAGCGCGATGTTGCCGTCGTTCTCCTCTTGCGCTACTCGATTCCAAATCTCCGGCGCGTCCTTCAGGTTCGATTTAGCCTGGTCCAGCAGGGCCGGAACCCGGAACAGCCGTTGGACGATGTGCCGGTAGCGAGTATCGATCGGCGCGTAGTCCAGGACGAAGGGATTGAACAGCGCGTTGCCCACCAGTTCGACGTAGACGGTGGGATTGTGACGGAAGCTCTGGATCTCTCGGAGTTCGAGCAACGCGAGGTCGGTCTGGTTTTCGAGAATCTGGTAGTCCGCGCGTTCTTCCGCCGAGAGCGCATCCTGCTTGATCAGCGCCAGCCGCTCCCGAAAGCCGGAATAGAACTGACGCTGCTCTTGGAGGCCGCCGGAGCTGTAGTCGTCGATTTTTTCATCGAGCTTCACGCCGTTGTGCTCGTGGTAACCAGCCGAAGTGGCTGAGACGGGCGACACAGCGAGCGAACCATATACAAAGTCTTCCGTCAGTTTCGATAGATCTTGTTGTTCTCCAGGCATTTTGCAACTCGTCAGGAGGGATATCGAGGCGGTGGCCAGCAACACAGCGCAGTTAGGCAGTGGCCGCATGAACCTTCTCCAGATCTTCGGGCGCGCCGAATTTGGAACCCTGCAACTCGGGATTAATGTTACGAAGCAGTCCGGTGAGCACGCCTCCGGCCCCCACTTCAATGAATCGAGTGACACCCTCGGCAGCCATCCGTTGAATGGACTCGGACCAGCGCACCGGGTTCGGTACTTGCTGATAAAGACCGTCGCGCGCATCGTTGGCGGTTCGAATAAGTTTCGCCTGCCAATTGTTTACCAACGGCACGTCGAGATCGCGGAATTGCACGGTGTCCAGATCTGCCGCCAGACGCTGCTGCGCGGGTTGCATCAGAGAGCAATGGAAGGGAGCGCTGACGGGCAGTAGAATCGCTTTTCTCGCTCCGGCCGCTTTAGCCAGCTCCATGGCTCGCTCCACCGCGCCACGGTGTCCGGCGATGACGATCTGATCGGGAGAATTGAGATTGGCGGCGCTGACCACTTCGCCTTGCGCCGCCTCGTCCAAGACGGACTGGAGCTTACCCTCCGGCAGTTTGAGCAGCGCTGCCATGGCTCCTACGCCGGCCGGAACCGCTTCCTGCATGTACCGGCCGCGCTTGCGCACCAATCGCACGGCGTCGGAAAAATCGAGCGAGCCGCCAGCCACCAGCGCGGAGTATTCTCCCAGGCTGTGCCCGGCCAAGTAGTCGGGTTTCAAGCCTTCATTCTCTAGCACGCGAAGTGCCGCGATGGATACCGTCAACAACGCGGGTTGAGTGTTTTCGGTGAGCTGGAGGGCCTCGGCAGGACCTTCGAAACAGAGTTGGGTGAGGGAAAAGCCCAAAGCTCGGTCGGCAGTGTCGAAAATCTGTCGTGCAACCACGAATCGCTCCGCCAGGCTCTTACCCATTCCGGCGACCTGCGAGCCTTGGCCGGGGAAGATAAACGCGAGTTTCATAAGGCGTCGAACAATTTAGTGTACCGGTTTCTTGTGTTGCCGGAATTGTTCCGATGACGACGTTTTACATTTTTTTTCCGATCTTTTGGCCCCCGGGTTGCGTCCAAGAAATCGATGAGAGGAGAAGAGGTGACTTTACAAACTCGCAATCAGCCGGTTCAGACCGAGACGATAGGCTTCGTCTACTGCCCCATTTGCACCCACACGGTGGAAGGGACCATAGTTAGCACAGGAAAGACGGCCAAGGTGAAGCCCGGCCAAAAATGTTCGCGATGTTCCGCGTCGCTCGATCCAGGCTACATCATGAAATTAGCGAAGGCGGCATAAGCCGATACTTCCGTGTTAGTGTAGTTTTTGTAGGATGAAACGGAAGCCGATACCAATAAACGAGCCGGTGATCGATCAGAAGCTGCTGGAAGAGGCGAAGCGCGCCATCCAGACGGATCAGCTCAAGCGGATCGAGAAATGCACGGTGTGCGGGGCGGCGTGCGCGCCCAATTCCGCCGAGGGTTTGTGCTGGGTGTGCCGGCGGCTGAAGATCAGCGCGTGGCGCGATTCCGATCAGCAAATCGTTCAGGAGTAGCGAGTCCGCGCTCGTAAACGAAAGCGCCGGCAGCTACATCTTCCACTCCCAATCCAATTGATTTAAAGACCGTGATCTTCCCCGCGTCGAAGTGTCTCTGGACGTCTTGGAGTTCGACCACGTTCGCCCAGCTTTCGGCGAGGATCAAGTCGCCCGCCTCGATCTTAGCTTGCTCCAGCGAATCGACCGCTACCAGATCGGCGCGGCGCACCAGTTCCGCGGGGAGTTCGCGCCGGTTCGCTACGTTCGACCCCATGGCGTTGATCATGGTTCCGGGCGAGATCCACGCGTCTTCGAGGACCGGATCTTTGGAATTGGTAGCTGTCGTGACGATTTGCGCGCCGTGCACCGACTCCTCGGCTGTGTCAACGGCGATCGCCGAGCATTCCTCAGCGAATTTGCGCCGCTTCTCCTCGCTTCGGCTCCAGACACGCACGGTTCGAATGGTCCGCACTGAACGGATGGCTTCTAGCTGCGTCTTCGCCTGGAAACCCGAACCGATGATGCCCACGGTGTCGGCGGCGGGATCGGCCATAACGTCGACTGCGTAGCCCGAGGCTGCTCCGGTCCGGATTTGGCCGAGATGGTTTGCCTCCATGTACGCCAGCGGTTGCGCGGTCTTAGCGTCGTACAGCATGAAGGAAAAATGGGCGCCGTAGCGGGGATTCGTGGCGTATATTTTGGTGCCGAAGTAGTTGTGATACGCGCCCGCCAGGCTGTGCAGCACGGAGCCGGATTCCAGAAACATGCGCCGTCGCGGCTGATTCTGCGCGCGCCCTTGCGCCAGCGCCTCGAACGTGCGTTGCATTACGCCGACGCATTCAGGGACCGGCAGGAGTTCGCGAACGTCGGCTTCGGTGAAGTAGAACATACTGGCGGCTATCTTTTCACCGGATCGGGACTTTCGGGATCGAGGCCCAACTCCAAGATGGCCGCCTGTGCCCGTGCCTTGGAGAAGTTTCCATCGCGAGCCAGCCGCGACACTGCCGCCGCCGCGATCGCCTCCGCGCCATTTTCAAAGTGCTTGCGAAGATACTCGCGGTTTTCGCTACGGCCGAAGCCGTCCGTTCCGAGCGACACCAAGCGTCCCGGCAGCCAGGGCGCGATTTGATCGGCGACCACTTTCATGTAATCGGTGGACGCGACGATTGGGCCTTTGACGCCGTTGAGCGCCTGTACGATATACGGCTTTCGTTCCGGCTCCGCGGGATGCAGCCGATTCCAGCGCTCGGTTTCGAGCGCGTCGCGGCGCAGCTCGTTGTAGCTAGTGACGCTCCAAACGTCGGCCGCCACTTTATGTTTTTCCGCTAGAAGTTTCTGCGCGCGCAGAGCTTCGTTCAGAATGGGGCCGCTTCCGAAAAGCTGTATTTGCGCCGGGCCGATCTCGGAAGTCTTGTAACGGTAAATGCCCCGCAACACGCCGTCCGCCACGCCTTCGGGCATCTCGGGTTGCGCGTAATTCTCGTTGTAGATGGTGAGGTAGTAGAAGCGGTCTTCCATTTCGCCGTACATGCGGCGGATGCCGTCTTGAATGATGATCGCGATCTCGTAGGCGTAGGCCGGATCGTAACTGTGGCAGGTGGGAACCGTGCTGGACAGAACCAGGCTATGTCCGTCCTGGTGCTGTAAGCCTTCGCCGGAGAGCGTAGTGCGTCCCGCGGTGCCGCCCATCAGGAAGCCTTTGCCGCGCGAATCGGCGAACGCCCAGATCAGATCGCCGATGCGCTGGAAGCCGAACATCGAATAGTAGGTAAAGAATGGAATCATCGGCACGCCGTAGTTGGCGTAGGCCGTGCCCGCGGAGGTGAACGATGCCATCGAGCCCGCCTCCGTGATCCCTTCTTCCAGAATCTGGCCGTTGATCGCTTCGCGGTAGAAGAGGAAATTCTCTTTGTCCACCGGCGTGTAAAGCTGGCCTCGGCTGGCATAGATTCCGTACTGCCGGAACAGCGGCTCCATCCCAAAAGTACGCGCTTCGTCCGGGATGATCGGCACGATAAATTTGCCGACGGCTGGGTCCTTCAGCAGCAGCGTGAGCACGCGCACGAACGCCATGGTGGTGGAGACCTCGCGCCCTTGCGAACCGGCCAGCGATTCGGCGAACGTGCTGAGTTCGGGAACGCGAATGGCGATCTTCGCTGGATTACGAGCCGGCAAACTGCCGCCCATGGCGTCGCGCCGCTCGCGGATGTACTGAATCTGAGGGCTGTCGTCGGATGGCTTGAAGAAGCCCGCGCCGTGCACGGTCTCCTCGGTGATTGGAACATCGAAGCGTTCGCGGAAGTGTCGCATGTCTTCTTCCGTGAGCTTCTTCTGCTGGTGCGTTACGTTTTTCCCTTCGCCGGCGTCGCCGAGGCCGTATCCTTTAATGGTTTTGGCCAGGATAACGGTGGGTGAACCGGTGTGTTCGACGGCGCGCTTATAAGCGTTATAGACTTTCTGTGGATCGTGGCCGCCGCGGCGAAGCGCGTAGACCTCGTCGTCGGTCATGTGTTCCACCAGCTTCAGCAGCTCCGGATACTTGCCGAAAAATTCCTTTCGTACGTAAGCGCCGCCTTTAGATTTGAAACTCTGATACTCGCCGTCGACGCATTCGCCCATGCGCTTGATCAGCAAGCCGGTGGTGTCGCGCGCGAGCAAATCGTCCCAATTGCCGCCCCACAGGACCTTGATCACGTTCCAGCCCGCGCCTCGAAAGGCCGATTCGAGTTCGGTAATGATCTGGCCGTTGCCGCGCACCGGTCCGTCAAGCCGCTGCAAGTTGCAGTTGACCACGAAGATGAGGTTGTCCAGGCATTCTCGCGAGGCCAAAGTGATTGCGCCCAGCGTTTCCGGTTCATCCGACTCGCCGTCGCCGACGAACGCCCAGATTTTGCGCGGCGTCACGGGGATGATCTCGCGATGCTCCAGGTACCGCATGAAGCGCGCTTGGTAGAGCGCGTTGATCGGACCGAGCCCCATCGAGACGGTGGGGAATTGCCAGAAGTCCGGCATCAGCCAGGGATGCGGGTAAGAAGATAGGCCGGGATGCTCGCGCAATTCGTGGCGGAAATTTTCGAGATGCTGCTCGGTAAGCCGTCCTTCGAGAAACGCGCGGGCGTAGGTGCCGGGCGAAGCGTGGCCCTGGAAATAGATAAAGTCGCCGGGTTGATCGTCATAGCGGGCGTGGAAGAAATGATTGTGGCCGACCTCGGCGAGAGTTGCGAGCGACGAATAGGTGGAGATGTGGCCGCCGATACCCGCGTCGGATTTGTTGGCGCGGACGACCATGGCCATGGCGTTCCAACGGACGAGGCTCTTGATCTGGCGTTCCAGGGCGCGATTGCCGGGGTAGGGCACTTCTTCTTCGACTGGGAGGGTGTTTATGTAAGGGGTAGTGAGCTTGCGTGGGCGGGTGATGCCGTGCTGGGCGGCGCGGTCACTGAGACGGTCCAGCAAATAGGACGCGCGTTCTTTTCCGCCTTCTTCGACCAAACCCTCCAGGGCCTCGAGCCACTCGGCGGTCTCCTGAGGGTTAACATCTTGGCTGCGCTCGATCTTAGTTTCAAGCATGGTGATTCGTGGGGTCTCTTTCAACATAACATTGCTGGTTGGAGGCGCGGCTACTGTAGGATAGTGAAGCCTACGGCTAAAAATATGGGTGAAGACTGCACGCAGTTTTTTCTTCGATACCGCGAGGTGGCCCGACTGGTATGGAACCTCGGATTCTGGCCTGACCCGGAGCTCCGGGAAGTAGCGTGCGTTCTGGCCTATGAGGAGGCGATGGCTCGCTTATTCGAGGGGATGGTCCTTCTACGAGTTGGCTACGGCAACCGTGTCCAGGCGTGGTCACACGGGCTTGGCGAACCTGTCAAGTTTATGATCGCGGTCAATTCGGCGTATGCGGAGCTGCACGTCGACTCCAACCTG
>JBEKHQ010000095.1:0-7514 GCA_050012195.1 Bryobacteraceae bacterium
CAGCAGATCATTTAACCCCAAGGGGGGCTCTCCGTCACCTATTGTCTCAACGATTTGATATTGGAAAGTTCCCTCGCCCTGGCTGTTCCATTCTTCTTGAAGCGCCCGATCCTGATGCAGCCCCTGACTCAACATATACCAGAGGCCATTTCTCGTGGCATCCAAGTTGAGAGATGTGCCGACCCACACCCGGCCCGTGGCCGTGCATCGCATCGCGAACACGCCTCGCGGAGTCTTCCGCTCCTTGTACTTCCGGATGGCTTCTTTCCTGTCGATGTTCGCGCCCACTAGCTGCTCGGAACCTCTCGAAAGGCTATGGCCGCGAGCTGTTTTGCATGATCTCGAATATCTGCCGGCCAGGACGCCGTCACCTCGCTAAAACGAGCTTCATTCGAGGCGAACAACGCTCGCAGTGCTTCCTCGAAGCCCGGTTCATCTCCCGCCAGGGCAGTCATGAAGCGATAGGCTGCTTCCTGCGCCTCGCGAACGCGATCCCGAGTTGCGTTCACTTTCCTCGCCTCGTCCACCAGTTTCCGGAGCGTGACCGAAGCGCCACCCGGTTGGCGGGTCAAATAATCCCAATGCCTCGGCAGCAGGGTTATCTCGCGGGCCACCACTCCCAGCTTCGGACGGCCAGGGCCGCGCGACGATGCAGTTTCAGGGCCTGGTGTATGCTCCTGCATGTCTCGTAGCCGCCGACTCATCTCGTCGACAGTTCCGCGATAGTCAACGTCAATCACTTGACCGCTCGAGTCGGCGAAGATCAGCACTGGTTCCGATACGCCCTGGTCGATTGCTTCTTTCGCCTTCAAGGCGACCAGGTGCAAATCACCGGACGCGATCCTTCGAAACCCTTGAAAAACAGTGCATTGTGCGTCGTGAGCTATCAACAATAGGCCAATCCTTGCTGGGAAGATAACACCCGGATGTAAATATTATTACCCGGATATAATCATCCAGTCAAGATAGGCTGCCTCACTTTCCACGGCTCGATGCTTTGGGCCGCCGCTCTGTCTTCGATTCGATCAGCCGATGGCTGGCGCTGGAGTCGAGGTCGAGACCGTAAATCTTCTTCAGTTCTCGGATGCGCTCCAGATTCGCCGGGCTGAACGGAGCCTTGCCATCGAACGCATGCAGGACGATCCCTTCCAAAAGATCTCCCAGCGTCAAGTCGTGGTATTCCGCAAGCGCCTTCAGCACCTTCAGCAGCCGCTTTTCTATTCGAACGCCGGTCTGCACTCGTTCCACGATGAAGGTTCGATCTTGGGGCATCTTCGTACCAATGTACGACAGTGCTCCGGTATTTCAACGAGAGCGTTGACTTCGCGCATAATCCCAAAATCGCTGTTATACTGTTAACCCTGGAAGTTGGAACGGAACGGTGAGATCCGGTATCGGATCGCTCTCGTATCCCATGTGAGACCACGTCGCTGGGAAGCCGGTGCCCGTTTTCCGCCGGCGAAAAAAGATGGACAAGAGGAGGCTTGTGACAGACCGCAAGATTCCGAAGAGAAAGCAAAACATTTATGTAGTGCTCGCTGTCATCGGCGTCATTGGCGTGCTCGCAGGCTTCTCGAGACTCCCTAGCCCGCCTCCCGGCGAAGTGGCGCGCTTGGCATCGCACTACAAATTCGACTGGCAGTATCTTCCTCCGAATCCCATGCCCGAGGGCGGAGTGGTCTTCCCGGTAATCAAGACGGCCAAGCACATGCAGTTTTACCTCAATCTGGTGGGCGCTTCGGCCGCGCTTGGCGACCTGGATGGCGATGGGCTGCCCAACGATCTGTGCCTCACCGACGTCCGCACCAAGTCCATCACGGTGGGTCCGGTGCCGGGAACCGGCGACCGCTATCCGCGCTTCAGCCTCGACTTCGGCCCGCTCTTCGATCGCGTGTCGGAGTATCCCAGTCTGTGTCGGATCGCCGACATGAACGAGGACGGCTTGGCGGACATCTTTGTAGCCTTCTGGGGCCGCCCACCGCTCCTGCTGCTGCGCCGTGCCCCCGCCGATCTGCCGCCCGGAGCGCCGCTCTCGATGGCGTCGTTCAAAGTCCAAGAGTTGGTTCCAGGTCTCTCCCAACGTTGGTGGTCCGCAACCGCGACTTTCGCGGATATCGACGGCGACGGACATCAGGACATCATCATCGGCAACTACGCCGCTGACGGTTCCGAGGTAACCACGCCGGACTCCGACCGCCCGTTTGAGATGCCCGCCGACTTCACGAGGGCGCGCAACGGCGGAAAAAGCCGCATCTTCCTGTACGTAAGCAGTCAGTCCGGCGCGGAGCCATCGGCGGTTTACCGGGATGCCGGCGACGTGTTCCCCGGCGATGGCGCGCACGCTTGGACCTTGGCGATCGGTGCAGCCGATCTGGACCGCGACGGCCTTTCCGACCTGTACATCGCCAACGACTTCGGTCCGGACGAGTTGCTCTGGAACCACTCCCGGCCCGGCCAGGTCAAGCTCCAGTTGCTCAAGGGAGAGAAAGGTTTCTTCATTCCCGAGTCGATGGTGCTCGGCAACGATTCGTTCAAAGGCATGAGCGCCGACTTCGGCGACATCAACAACGACGGCATTTTCGACATGTTCATCAGCAACATCTCAACCCCCTACGGCATGTCGGAGAGCCACTTCCTGTGGACCAGCACCGGAAAGATGGATCAGATGGCCAAAGGGGTGGCGCCGTGGGTGGACCGGGGCGACGAGCTCGGGGTGGCGCACAGCGCCTGGGCTTGGGACACGCGCTTCGAGGATTTCGACAACGACGGGGAACTGGAATTAGTGCAGGCGACCGGGCTTGTGAAGGGCAAGGTGAACCGCTGGGCGGACTTCGGCCAGCTCGCCACCAGCAACGACGTCTTCGTGAAATATCCTCAAGTGTGGCCGAAGTTCGAAATCGGATCCGAAGTCGACGGCCACTATCCCAGCCCGTTCTATGCCCGCGGCAGCACCGGACGTTACGTTAATCTGGCTACTACCGTGTTGCCGGGTTTCACGCCGGCTGCCCGCGGCATCGCCGTGGCCGACGTGGACGGCGATGGTTACCCCGAAATGGTTTTTTCGAATTTCTGGGAGGACTCGGTCTACATCAAGAACCAAACCTCCGGGAATAAGTTTCTGGGCGTGCATTTTCTGCTTCCGCTGCGGGGCGCCGGCGAGGGGATGAAAATTCACGACGGGCACCCCGCCTGGCGCGAGGGCACGCCCGCGATCGGGACGTTCGTCGAGGCCGACGTGCCGGACGGCCGGAAGCAAATCCGGCAGGTGGACGGCGGCAACGGACATTCGGGACAACGCAGTCCCGAGATCCGCTTCGGTCTGGGCCACACCACTGCTTCTGAAATCCCGTTGAAGATTACCTGGCGGGATTTGCGGGGCGCGCTGCATCATGACGAACTGGCGCTGGCGCCCGGCTATCACACAGTTGTACTCGGTTCTAAAACAAGCACACCTTAAAGGGCAAAAATGAGTACTCCTCCTAAGAAACGCGACCCGCGGATGGGTCTCCGCACCTCGGCCACGCTGGCGACGGTCTTCGTGATTCTCGGCCAAACGTTTTTCGGCTTCGAGCAATCTGTGGCGCAGGTTTTTGTATGCCTGGCGGCAGGGTATGCCAGTGCGCTGTTCTTCGAATGGGTGGATGCGAAAGCGAACGGCGACGTCCCGGGTTACGCCGGCGGCGGCTTCAAAAAGCTGGCGGACTGGCTGCTCTCCGCGCACATGACGTCCATCACGCTGTCGTTCCTGCTGTACTACAATCGGCAGCTCTGGATCGCGGCCTGCGCCGTCGTGCTGGCGATTGGATCCAAATACCTGTTCCGCGTGACCGTGAACGGCCGCTTGCAGCACTTCATGAACCCGTCCAATTTCGGGATCGTGGTGGTGCTGTCGGTATTCAAGTGGGTTGGGGTGCTTCCCTGGGGTTGGACCATCAATCTCCACGGCGCTTGGGACGTGATCGTGCCGCTCATTATCCTGGGGCTGGGGTTCCGATTGAACCTGCTGTTCACCGGCCGGCTCCCTTTGATTGGCGCGTGGCTCGGCACGTTCATTCTGCAGGCGGCTTTCCGGTCTTGGCGGATGGATACGCCACTGGTCGGTCAGCTCGTGGTGCTGACCGGTATCACCATGGTTCTGTTTACCCTGTACATGATCACCGATCCTCAGACCTCGCCTTCACGGCCTCGCAGCCAGGTCATTTTCGGCGCCGGGATAGCGATCGCCTATTCGATCCTCTTCGATTTCCACCTGCAATACACCATGTTCTACGCAGTGACAGCGGTATGCGCGATTCGCGGCGTGGTGCTTTACGTGGCCGGCAAGCGCCAACCGGCGCCCCAGCCGGCGGTTTTCGCGGCAGCGGCGGCAGCAGGTTCGATGTCCCAAGCGGCGCCCGTCGGCCGATAACCATATGACAACCGCCAATCTCTCCGTGTTGAAACGGCTCAAGAGCCTGGCTCTCAGCCTCCCTCACAAGGAGGCCAGTGCTTCGCGCCGAGGATTTCCCGGTATCAATTCCCCCAGCCGCGAGCACCTGGAAACGATTATTCACGCCTTCATCGACGGCTACAATCTGGCGGTGGTCGAGTCCGATACTAGGGAGCTGGTCCGCCGGCTCAATTCCTCGATTCCGCCGGAATTCCTCGGGTTCGCGTACGAAGGCACCGGACTGTATTTCGCTCTGGTTGACCTGCTGATTCCCGGGTCCGCCCGGTTGGAAGAGTGGACGCACTCCGCCGGCGAGCCTCACGATTACATTGCCATGGTCGGCGCCGGGTTCGCGATTTCCAGGATCCCGCTGGCTCTGCGCCGCTTGGAGTCCTACCAAAAAAGGCTTGATGAGTTGACCTGCTTTTGCCTGGCCGACGGTTACGGATTCCACGAAGGATACTTCCAGTGGAAGAGCTTCCTGGATGGACGTAAACCGGCCCCCGCATCGCTTAACTTGCAGAACCGCCGCCTGTACGATTCCGGCGTGGCGCGGGCCATGTGGTGGGTATACGGCGCCGAGCCGGTGGCCATCGCCCAAGCCATCTCGCGCTTCGACGAGGATCGCAGACCCGAAATGTGGGCTGGCCTCGGCGTTGCCTTGTCTTACGCCAGCGCGGGGCCGGGCAATCCCGATCCGTCGGCAAAGCTGCTGGAGCTGTCCGGTCCCTATCGTTACGACCTGCTCAGCGGCATCCCCTTCGCCGCTCATATGCGTTGGAAGGGTAAGAATCCCGCGCCCTGGACGGAGCGGGCTTGCTCCGAGCTTCTAAATCTGTCGGTGGCGGAAACTTCCGATCTCGTGATGAGCGCCTTGAAAGCCTTCCTGGATTCCTGGAAAGGCCCGTCGGAGGACAAGTGGGCGCACGGATACCTGGCAGTGCGGGAAAACATCAAGCAAAGCCTGATGGGAACGCTCTCGGTACGCTCGCGTTCTTCGGCGGCGTCGTGACGGCCTAGGTCAGCCCTGTCGAGTTCGTTCGGACGTCCTTGTCAAACAGCCGCATCATGATCTTGCGGATGCTCAGGAACAGGTTGAATCCAACCAGCAATTGATAAGGCCACCAGGACAGCACTTCCTCGCACGCGCTCCAAATATTGTGTACCGACGGACCGGGCCTCACCAAGTGCGACGCTAACACCAGGAAAGCCGCTCCGAGCGTGAAAAAGACGAAAGTGATCATGGTGCGCAGCATCACGGAAACCGCGTAAACGAACTTGTCCACCATCATCGAGAAGTGGAACGGAGGCTGGTCCAGCCAGCGCTGCGCCAGGTACATGGTACGGTTGCCCATGTCCAGCAACTGCTCGAAGCTCCGGTAATCGTCGGGGCTCGGTCCCTTGAACAGGAAGTTCTGGACCCGCTTCCTCACCCGCCTGCGTGAGGCTTTGCCCGCGCTTTTGAGGTATTTCCGATGCTCTTTAAAGGCGTCGACGCGGCCAAACAATCGGGCCGCGACGGTTTCGTACATCAGAGTGGAGCGGATCATCCGCAGCGTATTCAGGGCCAAGGGGGCGTCGTATTCCCGGGCCAATTCCATGTACTTTATCCAGACTCTCGCCGAAGTGCGCTCCCACCATTGTGTATATTTGCTCTTAAACGCGTTCAGGTTTTCCCAGAATAGGTTCTCCAGGCGCTTGCTCAACTCGTCGATGTCGATGGGCGGCAGCGGCTCGAGCAACGCCACCGCGCTCTGCACCATGCGACCTACGTCTTCCTGCTGGTGGTAGTAAGAGAACTGGCGCCAAATGTTGCGCTCGCGCGAGGTGTAAACGCCGCAGGAGCCGAAATCGATGAACACGATCCGGCTGTCGCGTTGAACCACGACGTTGGAAGGATGCGGGTCGGCGTGAAACAGCAGGTTTTCGAATACGCCGAACTGGTTAGCGCGCAGCAAGCGGCGGGCCACCAATTCCGGATAGATACCTTGCGCCCGCAGCAGGGACAAGGCCGCTTCGTCGCGCTGTTCGACCGCGTTCAGCATCTCGCGCAACCAAATTCCCTCCAGGAATTCGGTAACCAGGATGTCCTCGCACGATAATTCGGGATATACCTTGGGCGCGCTAACGAAGGACATACGTTTGTGCACGCGGCGGCGGAATAGTTCCGTATAACGGCATTCCTTGCTGAAATCCAGCTCATCCATCAGCATGGCGCGGAAATCGTACAAAAAATTGTGAGAAAGTCCGGGGCGGAAAATGGTAAGGAACTCCAACGTTTTGAGCACCAGGCCCAGGGCCGCGCAATCGGCCATGAATTGTTCGCCAATGCGCGGCCGCCGGATTTTGATCGCCACCCGCTCACCGCTCTCCAGGTAGGCCGAGAACACGCACGCCACCGATGCCGAGCCGATCGGAACCGGGTTGAATTCCTTGAACACTTCCCCCAGCGGCCGGCCCAGGAAACTCTCAATACGTTGAATGGCGTACTCCACCGGAAAGGGCGGCATGCGGTCCAGCATCTTGGACAGTTCCACGGTGTATTCGTAGGGCAGCAAATCGATGCGCATGGACAGTTGCTGTCCGAGTTTCACCGCGCTGCCGCCGAGGATTTCGATGAATTCGCGGAAGCGCTCCGCGCGGCGATCCAGCGTATCGATTCCCCGAAGTTTGTCCCAGCCCACTTGGATGATCCACTTGATCGCGGTCCAAGAATAAATAAAGAGCCGGGAAAACATCTGCGCCCAGTTGGTTTTCCACTCCCCCCTGCGCATCGTGGAGGGCGGGACTTGGGGCAAAATATCGGCCTGCAGGCGCTTGCGGACGTCGGGAGGCAAAAGCCCCGCGCCTCGCGTGCGCTTGTGGACCGGGTGGTCGGGATCGCCGCTGCCGTTGCCGATGGGGTGAACAGTATCCGCCGAAATCGCTGGCGCATGGCCGGTGGGATCGCGCTGCTTCAGTGCTTTGAGTACGGCCGAGCTGATGTCGGCTTCGCGGCGGGCGCTTTGCGGGACCGGCGCCGGGTCTGGTGGCGAGGCAGCCGCTTTCCCGTTCAGGCGGACGGGCTGGGGTGATCCGTTGCCTT
>JBEKHQ010000096.1:0-7511 GCA_050012195.1 Bryobacteraceae bacterium
AAGGCCGTTGTTTGCAGGGTTCCTCTTCTCGAAGGTTTTCGGTGCTGGAAAGAGAAGCTTGGATTGCTGAAAGTAGAAGAATGCGCCGATGGTCAGGTACGCGATCACGGTGTATGTCATTAAGCGCACCGCCGCGGATCGAAGCCGTCGCTTTCTCACCATCGTCCCCATTTTACGACCGGAAGCATCACCGAGATACCGGATCCGGCCCCTCACGATCTGGCGAGCTCGCCGCCATTTCCCTAGCTATTGCACGTTGATCGTCACCACGTTCGCCGTCTGGCCGTCCACAGTCAGCACCACGTTCACCTCGCCGCTTCCGCCGAGCGTCACCGGCAGTTGCACGTTCACCTGATCCAAGCCTTCGAAACTCGGCTGCGGTCCCGCGTAAAGCACGGGCGCGACGATGCCGTTGATGATCACGCTCACGTTCGAAAGCGAGCTGCGATTGCGGATGCCCGTGCCGTATAACGTCAGATAGACAATCGCGTTCGCGCTAACAGCGATCGGCGTCGAAACACACCCTGCCGCGGTGCACTGGAAAACGGGCACCGGCGTTTGCGTTTGCGGACTCGACGAAGGCACTTGAACCGCGGTGGCCGCCGCCACGCCTTTCCCGTCGCCGCTCATGCTGAACAGCGTCGGAGCCACGGTCTGAACGGCGCCCGAGGTTGTAATCGGTGTAGTGCCGCCGCTGCCGATCGAAAACGTAGCGGCGCCCGCCGCCGTGCCTGAAGGAACGACGAAATTGATTTGCGACGGCGAAACGTACATCAGCGGCGCGGCGCGCGCGGCCCCGTCCGAATCCGTCACCGTCAGCGTGATGCCGCCGAGAGACAGCGGCGGAGGTTGCACGCCCGCCGGTTGCGCGTTGGCAGCGAGATCGGAGCCATAGATTGAACCGATCGAGTCCATCGTGACGCCCGGGTTGGGCGCGGCGGCGGATTGCACCGCGATCGGCGGCGCCACTCCGTAGTAGCGCGCCATCCAGTACGGCAGTATGTAGTCGATTCCCGCCGTCTCGATGATTCCGCTTCCTCCGCCCGCAAGTTGGTAAGGGCTCTCTTGCCATAGGAAATCGTCAGGCGGCCGGAGCACGACCGGAATCGGCTGACACGCCTGACTTCCGCACACTGGAACGACGCCGTTCAGGTTTACCGTCGGGTCCCGTCTGGGCCTCTGCAACCACTCGTTCAGAAACCCGACCGTCTCAACATCGCGCGCTGCGTTCGCGCCGTTCAGGCCGCGATCGATAATGTCGAAGAACGCGTTCTGATCTCCCGCCGTGCTGTTGCGAAGAACCGCGTAGGCGGCCTGGTAGATCGATTTGGCGGAACTGCTCTCCAGTCGAATCAGGTTGTAGAACGAAATATAGTCGAGATTGAATTTGAAGTACGAGCTGTCGCTCAACGCGTCGAAAGAAATTGGGAAGGCCACTTCGGCCGCGAGCAGAATCCTCTGGGTGTCGTAGGTGGTCGAAAACGCGCTCGGATTCACATGCCGGCCGACTTGCAAGAGCGTCAATATCTCGTCCGGGCGAATCGTGAAAGTGGTGCTTATGCTCCCGTTCGGCATGACCACCGTCCAGCCCTTGGATTGAAGGAAATCGATCAGACGTGTCGCAAGCTGGCTGATGGAGCTTTGGACGCCCGAGTCGCTCACCAGATCGTAGGCCACGCCCAACCCGAAGATGACGCCCAGGTATTGGTCGCGCGACGTGTTGCCCACCCAGAAATAACCCGCCGAGCTGTTGGTATAAATCCCGTTGGCGGATTCTTCGCTTTGGATGCCGCCCGCATAGGGCGAGTTCGACGGCACCAGACAACGGGCCAGCAGATTGGTGCCGGTCACGTCGGTCATTGCCTTAATTCCCGCGATCGCGCCCTTCACGTTGTTCAATGCGTCGGGCGATTGTGTGACGTTATAGCGAAAGGCCTCGGCGGCGAGATAGTGTCCGGTCCAGATCGCGGAGTCGCCGCAGCGGGTGTACCCAACGATTTGCTCGCTGTCGGGCGCCGCAAAGATGGGGTTCAGGATTGTGCCGTAGGGCATGTGCGCGGCCTGAATATTCGCGGAAATCGCCAGTGCGTCGGCCTCGGTGGCGTAGCAGGGAAGTCCGACCAGCGCCAGTAAGAAGATTTTCCGAAGCACGGTCTTTAGATGTGCACGCGGACCGCCAAGTTTCGTTAACGCCGCTGCTTGCGCACTCTTGCTCGATTCTCTGGCGGCTTCGGGCTCTTGGCTGCGACGCCAAAGCGCGGGTCATTGTTTGCCACACGTTTCGCCACTGCCTCCATGGTGGATTCGAAACGTTCGTTGGTCGAATCGATGAAAAGCCACTTTCGCAGGACTTCGTGTGGCGTCAACGCGGGGAACTCGGCTTGAATGGCCCCGTGATGTTCGTAATCCGTACAGACCAAAACCCCGTGCCAGGTCCAGCGGCCGGATTTCGTCGGCTCCACGAGCAACAGCATCTGACGCTCGAAGAGGTACACGGCCAGCCCACCGAACATGCTCTTGGTGAAAAAGGTTGGGTGCTCGGCGAACGCCTCGAGAATCCACTCGTGTTCGAACGTCTTCATGTTCTCGATCCACGGAAGCGGGTCGCCCGCGCGAGTCCCAGATTACCACGCCAACCCGAACGATCACGCCATATGGCCATCGTGCAGCCGATCAAAATAACTGCGATGCGGCATCAGTCTGCGCTGGTGGCAGCTCATCTCCTCGAAGCTGACTTTGCTCTCGTCACTTGGGCAAATGTACGAGTCGGCCGTTCTAACTCCAGGCGGAAGGATGCGGGCGTTACCGGTCACAAGCCGACTTCGCCGGAGACAAGTCACCCGCGTAAGCAATTTGAATCGATTTGAAGTCAGTGCATCGTGGATGGGCCCGGCGTCCCATCGGACCAAGTGCCGGCCAAAACCATGAAGATGGTCACCCGTTCTTCCGGATCGTTCCCCGCTATTACCGGCGAACCAGGGAGATTCGCTCCCCAGCTTTTCACAGCATCGCCCGAAACGAAAAACATGAGATGGGGATGCCAGTTCATGTCGTCGTCGCTCAGATACTGCTGCTTCGCCATCATGTAGCACATCGCTCCCGGAGCCAGGGCGGGTAGGTCCTTATTTTTCAATGCGGACGTAGTAGCCGCGAGGATCTGTGCTTTCGATTTTCCCGCCAGCACAAGTTTGGTTTTCTTCAGAAAGATGGGCAGAAACGTCCCGGAGGCTGCCGGATTGAAGCAGTTCGGGGCGCGGACCTTAGAGTTCCAGAATTCCGGGTCATCGGTCGGCTTCGCCCAGGATCGCTCGACGAGGCAGACGAAGCCGTTCGAGCCCTTTACAGCAGTTGCGTAGCCATCCCGTCGCAGCACCATCACTTCGGCCGCATCCGAAATCGATGCCGGAGCGGAACTCCGGGCCAGCGCGATCTCAGCCTTCTCGTCCGGAATCAAATACTGATCGAGAGGAGCCATGACCGGATAAGGAGCCTTTGCAGCTTGCGCTCGCGCATAGGCCGGCCAGAGGAAAAGAATCGGAATAACGAATGCTAACGCTGTGATCCTGATATTGTTCTTCCGCATTTGATTCTCCTATGAGGAGCATTTGTTTATGGTTTTGAGCCGCTAACCGTCAGGCGGCACAATGCGCCACTGATGATGGTATCCAATTCGTCCTGACAGATGGGCTTGCATCGGAAACCCACGCGGACGTTTAGTCGGCATCTCGCGGAAATGGTTCTCACCGTTCGGCCACTGGGACAAAGACAGGACGTCGATCTGCTTGCTGCTACCGAAAGGGCTCTCAACCAACAAGGATCCCCATCTCATCCATTCCACCCTACACAGATAAATATTGGTCCGCGTTTCATAATCAGTTACGCGTCCGCTTCGACCGTTTCCACTCATCACGTGTAAGCTTGTCTTGATGGACCAAGCGCCGCAAACCTCACCCGCCTCGCGCCACCAGCCCGCATCGCCGCGCACAACAAAAAATGATAAAACGAACCCAACGGCGAGACGCGCACCAGGCATATATTATCTTATTTCGACAATATGATAGGCCGTGATCTAGCAGGCATTACATTAGATACAAAAGCCCGCGTTTCGCGCCTTCCCACCCCAACCTCCCGCACCCACGTCTAAAATAGGAACGGGTGTCCCCAACCATCGAAACCATCCCCGACCTTGCGGCGTTCGACCCGCTCATCGCCGAATGGTTCACCCGCCGCTTCGCCCGCGCCACTGAACCGCAAACCTTGGGCTGGCCCGAAATTCGCGCGGGACGCGACGTGCTCATCGCCGCGCCAACCGGATCCGGCAAAACGCTCGCCGCGTTCCTCACCTGTCTCGACCGACTGGTCCGCGCCGCCCGCACCGGCGAGCTGCCGAACGAGACCGAAGTCGTCTACATCTCGCCGCTCAAGGCGCTCAGCAACGACGTACACAAGAACCTGGAAATCCCTCTCGCCGAGATTGCTGAGCTTGCCGCCGAGCAAGGCATCCCGCTCGCGCCCATCCGCACCGCCGTTCGCACTGGAGACACGCCGGCCTCCGAGCGTCAGCGCATGGGCAAGTATCGGCCGCACATTCTCGTCACCACGCCGGAGTCGCTGTACATTCTTTTAACCGCCGCAAAATCCCGCGAAATGTTGCGCACCACTCGCACCGTGATCGTCGATGAAATTCACGCGGTGGCCGACGACAAGCGCGGCTCGCATCTGGCGCTATCTCTCGCGCGCCTGGACGCCCTCGTCGGCGAAGACCGCAAGCCTCGGCGCATTGGGCTTTCCGCCACCGTCAAGCCCATCGACGAGGTGGCTCGGTTCCTCGGCCCCCAAGTCCGGATCATCGACATCGGCCATCGCCGCGAAATGGAACTCGCGGTCGAGGTCCCGCGCGACGAACTGGGACCGGTGGCGAGCAACGAAATGTGGGCCGAGATCTACGATCGCGTAGCCGCGCTGATTCTCGCGCACCGCACCACGCTCGTGTTCGTCAACACCCGCAGGCTCTCTGAGCGCATCGCGCACGCTCTGGCCGAACGCCTGGGCGAGAATGTCGTGCTGCCGCATCATGGCAGCCTTTCTCGCGCTCTGCGCTTGAACGCGGAAGCGCGACTAAAAAACGGCGAGCTTCGCGCGGTGGTCGCGACGGCGTCGCTCGAGCTCGGCATCGACATCGGCTCGGTCGACTTGGTCTGTCAGATCGGATCGCCGCGCTCCATTGCTGTGGCCTTGCAGCGCGTGGGTCGATCCGGCCATTGGGTAGGGGCAAAGCCGAAGGGCCGTTTTTTCGCCACCACGCGAGACGAACTGATCGAGTGCGCCGCGCTGGTGCACGCCATCCGATCGGGCGATCTCGACCGGCTGGAGATCCCCACCGCGCCGCTCGATATTCTCGCGCAGCAGATCGTCGCCGAAACCGCCGCGCGCGATTGGAGCGAGGACGACCTGTTTGCCCTGGTTCGCAGCGCTTACCCATACCGCGATCTCGATCGGCAGACCTTCGACTTGATCGTCACCATGCTTTCGGACGGCATCACCACCCAGCGCGGCCGCAGCGGCGCGTTCCTGCATCGCGATCAAGTGAATGGTCGCGTCAAAGGCCGCCGCGGTGCACGGCTCGCGGCGATTACATCCGGCGGCGCGATACCGGACAATGCCAACTATGCTGTGGTCGCGGAACCCGACGGCAAAGTAGTTGGCACGCTCGACGAAGATTTCGCGGTGGAAAGCCTGGCGGGCGATGTGTTCCTGCTCGGCACCAGTTCGTGGCGCATCAAGCGCGTCGAACCCGGCCGTGTCCGAGTGGAAGACGCGCATGGCGCGCCGCCGACAGTTCCGTTCTGGAATGGCGAAGCGCCGGGGCGTACGTTCGAGTTGTCGGAGGAAATCTCGCGCGTTCGGGAGAAAATTGCGGGCGATGCGGACCAAGCGGCGCGGTTCTTGATTGAAGATTGCGGCGTAGAAGAAGCGGGCGCGCGTCAAACCATCGACTATGTGCACGCCGGCGTGCAATCGCTGAGCGCATTGCCGACGCAACAAACCGTGGTCGCCGAGCGCTTCTTCGACGAAGCGGGCGGCATGCAACTGGTCCTGCACGCTCCCTTCGGCGCTCGCATCAACCGAGCCTGGGGGCTCGCGCTCCGCAAACGCTTCTGCCGATCCTTCAATTTCGAGCTGCAAGCCGCCGCCACCGACAACGGCATCAATATATCTCTCACCGAGCAACACGCCTTCCCGCTGGAGCTGGTATTCGCATTCTTGAAACCGCAGACTGTCGAAGAGGTGCTGACCCAGGCTTTGCTCGATGCGCCGATGTTCACCGCGCGCTGGCGATGGAACGCTTCCCGCGCGCTCGCGATCCCGCGCTTCCAAGGCGGCCGCAAGGTTCCGCCGCCCATCCAGCGCATGCGCGCCGAAGATCTTCTTGCCTCCGTCTTTCCCGATCAAGTTGCCTGCGCCGAAAATCTCACCGGTGAAATTCGAATTCCCGATCATCCGCTGGTGAACGAAACCATCGACAACTGCCTGCACGAAGCCATGGATATCGAAGGTTTGAAGCGCATTCTGGAAGGCTTCGAATCGGGCGCAATTCGAAAAGTGGCCATCGATACCGCCGAGCCGTCGGCTTTTTCCCACGAAATCCTCAACGCTAACCCGTACGCATATTTGGATGACGCGCCACTGGAAGAGCGCCGCGCCCGCGCCGTTCAACTGCGCCGCACTTTGCGTTCCGACGTTGCGGGCGGCGCAGGCATCCTCGATCCGGCCGCCATCGCGACAGTGACCGCGGAGTCATGGCCGGAAGTCCGGGATGCCGACGAGTTGCACGACGCGTTGCTCACCCTGATCGTTCTTCCGCCCGCGGAGGAATGGCAAGCGTACTTCGCCGAGCTTACCTTCGCCGGCCGTGCCCGAGTGATCGAACGCGAAGGCCAGCGCTTCTGGGCGGCTACCGAGCGTTTGCATTTGACCGCCGACGTTCTCGCCACCGTGCGAGGTTGGATGGAGTCCGTAGGTCCGATCACTGCAGCGTCGCTAGCCGCCAGGCTGGCCTTCCCCATAGACGCCATCGAATCCGCGCTCTTAAAACTGGAATCCGAAGGCCAGGTGATGCGCGGGCACTTTAACTCGCAGGTGGCGCCCGAACCCACCGAATGGTGCAATCGCCGGATTCTCGCACGCATCCATCGCTTGACACTGGGCCAATTGCGCCGCGAAATCGAACCGGTGACCGCCGCGCAATTCGAGCGCTTTCTGCATCGCTGGCAGCACGTCCTGCCCGCGAGCCGCCTGCACGGCGTCGACGGAACTCTGCAAATCGTCAAGCAGCTCCAGGGCTACGAAATCTCCGCCGCGGCCTGGGAGCCGGATGTTCTGGCTCACCGCATCGCTCGCTACGAACCCGAGTTTCTCGATCAGTTGTGCCTGGCGGGCGAAGTGATGTGGGCGCGTCTGTCCCCGCATCCGGCCTTCGAGGTTCCCGAGCCTCGCCGCGTGCGGCCCAC
>JBEKHQ010000097.1:0-7505 GCA_050012195.1 Bryobacteraceae bacterium
CTGGTTGCCGCGCTCGCGACAGCAAGCGCAACGGAAGCAAAGCCAAATAGTAATTTATTAACCACCTTTGTAACTCCTCAACTTAGACTTACTAACTTCAGTTACTAATACGTTTGAGGAGAGTTTGTGTTCCTGAGAAAGTCGAAAAATCAGCAACGGGGCTAATTCATTCGAGATTGCCTTCTTTCGTTGAAAAGGATTAGTGACGATAGTGGAATCACAACCTACGGGCCTGTGGCGGAAGCCTCTTTGCAGCCCGAACAGGACAAGCTAAAGCATGTCCCACACTGTTCATCGAGCACTTGCAAGGTTTGTGGGACATGCTTTAGCTTGTCCAAGACCTCTGCCAAAGCTTCGCACGGGCAAGGAGTGCGGCGGCGCTTGGATTGTCAGGCGACATGGTACTCACTCTTAACCAAGCCGCTCGGATAATGCTGCGTTGCCACGTGACGGAGACGCAGGTCGCGAGGCAGCGCGCCGAAGAGCGGGATTCCCTCTCCAATCAACACAGGCACTCTGGTGATAATGAGACGATGCACAAGACCCGCGCGCAGGAACCTTTGAATGGTGATGCCTCCGTCGACGTAAACGTGGTTGGCGCCACTCTTGGCGAGTTTCGAAACGATGTCAGCGGGAGATCCGGCCATCTGTTCCAGAATTCCCCCGTGCGCCACGGCTGAGTCGAGCGACCCGCCGCTGAGCACCACTACTCGCTTGTCGCCATATGGCCAGGCAGCAAACTTCAGCACCGTCTCGAAGGTCTTACGGCTTATGACCAGCGTATCGACGCTGGCCATGAACTCTTCGTAAAACCGTGCGGTTCGCCGCCGCCCTCCGGCAGAAAGTCGAGATCGCCGTTCGGTCGCGCAATAAAACCGTCGACGCTGGTCCCGATAAAAACAGATATTGTCATCGCGCCGTAATCTCCTTTTGACTTCAAAAATGCCATCCATTCTACAAACTTACCCGCGTTCGACGGTCTGCTGAATAACGGCCAGTGCCTGGTCCTGCACTTGCTCGTCATCGCCGAAGCCTTGCAGCCAATGCACTGAATGTTCTTTTCGAAACCAAGTTAGCTGGCGTTTAGCGTACCGGCGCGTCGCTGCTTGGGTGGATGCCAGCGCTTGTTCGAGCGTCAGTCGTTCTTGAACGACATCGAGCGCCTGTCGATAGCCGAGGGACTCGAACGGCTTGGCATCCACAGGAACGCCCGCGGCCAGCAAGTCGCGCGCCTCGGCGATGAGGCCGCTCTCAAACATGCGTTCGGAGCGCGCGTCCAGCTTGCGATAGAGCAAATCGCGCGGCGGATCGAGCCCGAGCTTGATGGGTTGGAAGCCGGTTAGCGGCTCGCGCCCGAGCTTAAACAGCGCCGACAGCGGCCGGCCATCGAGCAATCGAACCTCCAGCGCCCGAATCGTCTTATTCTTGTCGCTCGGATGAATGCGCGCGGCGGCGGCGGGATCCAGGCGCGAAAGAATGCGGTGCAGGCTGCCGCTTTTTCGCTGCTCTCGGCGCGCCAGGCGATCGCGAATCCGCGGACTGCGCTCGGGGCCGGGAAACAATCCTTCCAGCAGCGCCCGCAAGTAGAAGCCGGTTCCGCCCACCACTATCGGAATGCGATTGCGCCCGGCGATCTCCCGCAAGCAAGTCCGGGCCACGCGGGCATAGTCGCCGGCGGTGAAAAGCTGCGTGGGATCGATCAGGTCCAGGAGATGATGCGGAATCCCGCGCCGCTCGGCCGCTCCCAGCTTGGCGGTCCCGAGATCGAAGCCCCGGTAGACTTGCAAGGAATCGCAGCTGACGATCTCGCCGCCCAGGGCCGTCGCGATGCACAGCGCCAGGTCGCTCTTGCCAGAGCCGGTAGGCCCCAGCACGATCGGCAGGGGTATCGTATTTTTCCGGTCCACGTTCTTTGTGATGGTAGCCGACTCCAGCCGCCGCAGCGACCAGAATGCGTTTTCAGGGTTGTACTTTTTCAGAGTTATACTGAAATCGAGTAGGACTGTCCCGATCGGTCCGGGTACAGGAAAGAGAGCGTCACGTTAATGATCCCAGCTCCTCGAATCTTAAGCCTCCCCTGTCTGCTTCTGCTAGCCGTCTCCGCGTTCGCTCAGAACACTCAGCCCGCGGCAACCCCGAAAGCCGACAAGGCCGCGGCTTATTACAATTATTCCCTCGGGCATCTTTACTCCGAACTAGCGTCCGCCTACGGCAATCGGGGAGATTACTTCAACAAGGCCGTGGAAAGTTACCGGGCGGCTTTGAAGGCAGACCCGGATGCGACTTTTATCGCCGAAGAACTTTCGGATTTGTATATCCAATCCGGTCGCTTGCGGGAAGCGGTGGTCGAGGCCGAAGACCAACTGAAACAAAACCCCAACGATTTGAACGCGCGCCGGCTGCTGGCCCGCATTTATACCCGCTTGATCGGCGACACGCAGAATCGCGTCGATGAGAACATGCTCAAGAAAGCCATCGAGCAATGGGACAAGATCACCGAGGGTGATCCCAAAGACGTCGACAGCTGGCTCATGCTGGGTCGGCTGGACAAGGTGGCGCAGAATTCAACCGACGCGCTGAAGGCTTATAAAAAGGCGCTGGAAGTGGATCCCGATAACGAGGATGCGCTGACGGGGTTGGCGATGGTCTACACGGACCTGGGCGATAACAAAGCTGCCGCCGAACTGCTGCGCAAGGTAGCCGACAAGAATCCCAGCCCGCACAGTCTGGTCAATCTAGCGGGTGTCTATGAGCAGCTCAAGGATTATTCGCTGGCGGCCGAGATGCTGCGCCGCGCGCTCGACCAGCAGCCCGGCAACTCGGACCTGAAGCGTCCGTTAGCCGAGGACCTGCTGCAATCCGATCAAGTGGACGAGGCTTTGAAGCTCTACCAGGAACTGGCCGACGAAGATGCCAAGGACCCCAGCGCGTTGCTGCGGCTGTCGCAGATTTACCGCCAGAAGAGCGACTTCAAGAAAGCTCGCGAAGCGGCCGACAAGGCTAAGGAAATCGATCCCACCAACCTCGAGATTCAATACAACGACGTTCTTCTCCTGGAAGCGGAAGGCAAGGTTCCGGACGCGATCAAGACGCTCAAGGGCATACTGGATTCGACCGCGAAGAAAAGCTACAGCGCTTCGGAGAAGCACAATCGCGCCGCGCTGCTCGACAAGCTCGGGTTTCTAAACCGCGCCGTCGAACAATACCCGCAGGCCGTGGAAGTATACCGGCAAATCGGCGACCTCGATCCGGATGCCGCTGCGGGCGCGGCGGCTGAGATCGTGGAGACTTATCGGCAAGCCAAGGATTTCCAGAAGGCCGAAGCGGAAGCGGACGCGGCTTTGAAGAAGTATCCGAGCGACAATGGCGTGCGCGCGGAACGAGCCACTGTGCTTGCGGATATGGGCAAGACCGATCAAGCCGTAGTTGAAACCCGCAAGCTGATGGACGGGACCAACGATTTACAGATTTACCTCAGCCTTGCCGACGTCTACGAGAAAGGCAAGAATTACGCCGAGATGGCCAAAGCGCTCGACGCCGCCGAAAAGCTCGCCAAGACGAATGAAGCCAAGGTGAGAGTGATCTTCATGCGCGGCGCAATGTTTGAGCGCCAGAAGAATCTGACCGAGGCGGAGGCGGAGTTTCGGAGAGTTCTAGCCATCGATCCCGACAATTCCTCGACGCTGAACTATCTCGGGTACATGCTGGCGGACCGCAATATTCGCCTGGAGGAAGCCAAGGATCTGGTCTTGAAAGCGCTGCAGAAGGAGCCCAACAATCCCGCTTACCTCGATAGTCTCGGGTGGGTTTATTTCCGCCTGAACAAGCTGCCCGAAGCCGAGGAAAAGCTCCGCCAGGCGATCGAGTTCATGTCGCGCGATGCCACGGTTCACGATCATTTGGGCGATGTCTATTCGCACGAAGGCAAGACTCGCGAGGCGATCGCCCAGTGGCAGAGTTCGCTGAAGGAATGGCAAGCCAGCTCGCCGAGCGAATTGGATCATAGCGAGATGGCGAAGGTCCAAAAGAAACTGGAAGACGCGAAGGTTCGGCTGGCGCGGGAAACCGGATCGAAGCCGTAATATCGGGCCGCGATCAGTCGCGCAGAGCCAGGACAGGATCAATTCGCGAAGCACGGATTGCGGGTAACCATCCGGCGACCAACGCTACCGCCGCCAGAATCGCGCTTACTGTCAGAAACGTGACCGGATCGGTGGGCGAGACGTCGAAAAGCAGACTGCGCATCAGCCGGCTGAGAGCAAACGAGCAAGCAAGTCCTAACGCAATGCCGGCCAGGACCAGTCGCATTCCCTGTCCCACCACCAAACGAAGCACGTCGCCGGGCTGCGCTCCCAGCGCCATTCGGATTCCGATTTCATTGGTGCGCTGCGCCACCATGTAGGCCATCACTCCGTAGATTCCAATGGATGCGAGCAGCATTCCCAACAGCCCAAAGAGGCCGAACAGGGTGGCGCCCATGCGAGGCGCCCACAGGCCCTGCGCCAGTAAGTCTTGAATAGTGCTGGCGTTCGTCAGCGCCAAGTTGCTGTCGAGCGATTGAACGCGGCTCAGTACCGCGTTGAGAACCGCGGCCGGATTGGATTCGGTGCGCACATCCAGCGCGACCGCTGTACTGAATCGCTGTTCGAGCGGCAGGTAGGTGACCGGCTGAGGCGGTTCGCCGATTGCAAGCACCGCGGTGTTACTGACCACTCCGACAACCTCGTGCAGCACGTTGTCGGAAACAAAACGGAAGCGCTTGCCGATCGGATTCTGGCCCGGCCAAAACTGCTGCGCCAGAGCCCGGTTCACCACCGCGACGGGGGCGGAATCACGGCGGTCGAACTCAGAAAACATCCGGCCTTGCTCGATCGGTATCCGAAGAGTGTCGAAATAGCCAGGCGATACGGACTCCTGAAGTACGAGGGTGCCTCGCCGATCGGTTCCCAATTCCTGTCCTTCCGGGAATGTGGTGGCCAATAGTCCACCGTTGAGCGGAAGACTGTCCGCCAGCGCCGCGCTTGCGACGCCCGGCGTGCTCAACGCCCGTTCAAGCACCGAACGCAGGAACTGGCGCGCGCGTTCCGGCGTGTAACCTCGCGATGTGATGTCGAAGTCGAAACAGAAAAGTTTGTGGCTCTCGAAACCGGGATCGATCCTCTGCGCCCGTTGCATGCTGCGGATAAACAGTCCCGAGCCGACCAGGGCGACCAACGCCAACGCAACTTCGGAAATCACCAGCGTGGATCGCAACGCGCTGCGTGCCCAGACCTCGGCGCCGCCACGCCCTCCAGTTTTGAGCACCGCGCCCAAATCCGGCGTGGACGTCTTTAGAGCCGGCGCCATGCCGAAGATCAAACCGGTGAGTGCTGTGATCGCGGCCGTGAACAGCAGCACGCGTATGTCGATTCGAAGGGCGACACTGTTTTGGAGAAGAAAGGCCGGGCGAAACGACCAGAGCAGCAAGGAGCCAGCGGAACCGATCAGCAAGCCCGCGACACCCCCGGCCGCGGAAAGCAGCAGGCTCTCGGTGAGGAGCTGGCGGACTAGACGGGTTCGACTGGCGCCCAGCGCGGTGCGAAGGGCCATCTCGCGGGCTCGCTTGGTAGACCGCGCAAGCAGCAGGTTCGCCAGATTCACGCAGGCGATCAGCAACACCAGTCCGACCACCGCCGAGAGCGCGATACCGGCGATCAGGAGTTGATCGCGCGGAAGAAATCCGAGCGCCGCGTCGGATAACGAGGCTAGTTCGACACTGCGTCCATTGTTATCTGCTGGATATTGAGTTTCCAGCCGCGCGGCGATAGTTTTCATCGCGGCCAGCGCCTGTGTCGCGACGACCCCCGGCTTCAAACGCCCGAACACGTTGATCATCCGCATGCGCCGGTAGTTGAACACGCTTTCGAGCGGGCCGGGCAGCACCTGGGCGTGCATACTCATCGGAATCCAGACTACGCTCGGATCGCCCACTGTGAACGTTCCCTTGAAGTCGGGCGGCGCGACACCGATGACGGTGTAGGCGGTCGAGTTCAGCGAGATCGAACGCCCGAGAATTGTCCGATCGGAGCCAAACTGGCGCGTCCACATCGCGTAACTCAGAACCGCGATCGGATTTCCGCCCTGGCTCCGATCCTCGTTCGGAAGAAACGTGCGGCCCAGCACCGGCTTCACGCCTAGAACGTCGAAATAGTTCGCGGAAACGAGCATCGCCGGCTGTGGCTTCGGGTCGCCTTGGCCGGTGAGCGTCACCCCGGTGGCAACAAAGGCAGCCATTCCGGAGAACACGTTGTTCTGGTCGCGGAAATCGAGGAAGTTCTTAAACGACATCGGCGTCCGAGCGACGTTGGGGGTCGTGACCACGGTAGCGTGATCCACGGTGAAGGCCTCCAACACGCGCGCGGGCTGATCCACCGGCAGCGGGTGCAGGAAAACAGCGTTGGTCAGAGTGAAAATCGCCGTGTTGGCGCCAATGCCGAGCGCGAGCGAAAGCACTGCCACTGCCGTAAAGCCCGGGCTCCGGCCAAGAGTTCGGAACGCGTATTTCAAATCTTGGAGAAGAGTTTCCATATCAACCTTTAGACGTGGCGTCCGGGATTTGGTGCCCCGTCATAGATGAGGAAGTCGGACATCCAGCACGGCGCAGCGGCGTTCTTGGCGGACAACTCGGAACGCTTCCGCCAACGCGGTGTCCAACTCACCGCAACACAGAACTTCGCGCGCGAATGCTCCTCCGGCGGCGGCCGCGATGCCCCCATAATTCGCCGGCGGATCGAAGCTAACATCGATGTCGCCGGCCTGGCTGCCGTAGCCCTCCGGATGAACAGCCAGCATAGATAGCTTGGGAGCTTTCCATCCGCCGTTGTTATAAATGATTTGCAAAAACGGTGTCGAGTAGCGCCGCGCGATCCAATGCACCGAGGACGGTACCGAGAACATGTACGATCCGTCGCCGGTCAGGCACACCACGGTATTAGTGGGGTTGTCCAGTATCACGACGATGGCCGCCCCGCCGTTACATCCCAGCGATCCGCAGACACTCGTCAGGACACTGCCGGGCCGAGTGGCGCCGAGATGGTCGGCAATCGCGGTGTAATTGGTAATGCCTTCGTTCAAAACGATGGTGTCAGCGTCAAGGTGTCGCCGCACCGAAGCGGTGAGATACTCTGGCGTGATGGTGTCGTCGAGCGGCTGCTCTCGCTTCTTGAGCCCTTTGCTGCGCTCTTCGTGAAGCGTGGAATAATGGGCGGTGCGCGCTTCGACAGCGTTCTGCTCCGGCGTCACCTGCTCCAAATAGGCGCTCATTTGCCGCAATGTCGTCGCCGCGTCCGCCCGAAATGCGCGTTTCGCGTGGATATACCAAAGCGGCATCTCCTCCTTTAGCGGATCGACATCGATGTGGTAGATCTTGGCGCTCGCAGCGGGCTTACTGATCATGGGAATCCAGGGTACGTCGCTGTCCATAACCAGAATGACGTCGGCTTGGTCCAGAACCGGATTCTGGAATG
>JBEKHQ010000098.1:0-7489 GCA_050012195.1 Bryobacteraceae bacterium
ACTCCCGCAACTGAGCAATACGCTCGCGATAGTAATCGATGAGCGCCGCCCCCCCGGGGGCCAGGCCACCGCCACTCTCCGCCCCGATCGGCGTGCCACGCTCGGCGGCTAGTTCTTCCACCCACAACTGTACGGCCCAACCGTGGGCGAGTTCGTCGCGCGCCATGCGCTCAATGTCGTCGGAGTTGAACGGCAATAGCTGCTCGTCACGCAGCATCGCATCGTAAGCGGGGCGCCCAATCGCGTAGTTCTCGGGCCACGATGCCACATGCTCGTCGATGTACTTCTTCGTCTGCTCCATCGCAGCGAGCGTCGCGTCGCGCGTCTTGACGAATGCTGCGAAGCGATCGGCGGGTAATTGCTCCTTCGCGGCGTCCGTCAACGGGCCGCCGAAGAAGCTCGGCGCCCCGGCCAGCTGTTCGGCTCCCGTGACGCCATAAAGGTGACCCGGGTGAGTGACCAGCGCATTGCCGGCCGCGATATAGCCGGGTGCGGCGGCCAGCCGGTCAACGATCTTCTGCCATGCCGCGGCGACATCGGCCTTAGTAGCGCCCTCAGTGCCGGCGATTGGCAGGTGGAGGAACTGCGTGTAGATGGCGCCCATGATTGCTAGCGAGGGCGCGGATGGATCCTTTTCGTAGGTTTTGTAGACCAGGAACTGCCGCTCAAAGCCAACCAGCTGTGCACGGAGCAGTTTGGCGTCGTCCACGTCCATCAGCGAAGCGCCAGCCAGCGGTATCGCCGCGAGCTCGCTCTCCCAGCCGCGGATCATCGCGAGATCGCGGGAATTCTCGGCTTCAGACGGGGTGTCGAGTCGGCCGTCTTCATCGCTAAGGCCTAAAGATGTCGCAACCAACGGGTGCGATTTTGCCCAGCCGTAGGTGATCGATTGCGCAAGGGTTTGGAGCCGCTCGGTGGTCGTCGGCGCGGGCGCCGCCGGAAGCGCGCACCAAATGAGCAACACTAGCGGGAGGAAGCGCCCAACAAAGCCGAAGCGAGCCGGCATTCGAGACAGCAGTGACTTCACAGAGGTGCTAAATCTCATAATTCAAGAGGCTATCAAATACGTCAAAACAAAGTCCGGGTGCCGAATGTCACTTCATCCAGATTCATGCCGCCTTCACCGGGAGCTATCTCGTACCAGCGTTGGTCAACGAGATGCTGGTGTTGCTCGACGCGGATGCGAAGTTGACAGTTTCAGGATATTGGGTAAATCCAGGTTGCCCTCGTGGCAGGCGTACTCAAAAGGCGGGTTTAAGACCCGGGTCATGGTGAGTTCGCCCTTCCAGGGCTGCGTGTAGGCGGTAGCATCCTCCACTTCAAAGCGGTAGAGAATGGTATTGGCGTCGAGCAAACTGAAGCGTTCCACAACGCGCATGTTGTGGTCCCAGCCATACATTCCCCCGGCGTCCCCGTAGAAGCCGCCGGCATCGTTGAAGTTGGTGGTCTCCACCACAAGCGTAGCGCCTTCCCAGTGCCCCACCGAATCGCCCAGCCATTGCCTGATATTAGACGGTAGATGCGAGCTGCGATCGAGCCGGATTATTCTCGCATCGTGGATCATTTCCGCCTGCACCATGACCGCATCTCCGGTCTGGACGATTTGATAGTTGCTGTTGTAGCGGTAGGGAATCATGGGCGGCACGGAGGTTGGGAAGAGCAGGCATCGATCCTGGAGCCCCATATCTATCGCCGCGGCCGGATTGTGAAGCCGTTTCAAGCGATCCCGCCTGGCGGCGGTCGCCGAGGGGGTGAGGCTGGGAAGCAAGCCATCGGGAGGATCGGTGATGATGGAGGTCCGGAGGCTGGGCAGCATCAGCGAACCGGTCTCCAACCGGCTCAGCGGATCGTCATCCGCCCCGCTTGTCTTTCTTTGCAATTGGGCCGCTTGTTCCGGGGTGTAGAACGGTTGGTTCTTCAGCCGCGCGGGGCGCTCGAGTGGAATGGCGGTAGCGGAACTCCAGGCGCCGTCAAAGTCTGGATGTACACTCGCAGATTGCGGCGTTTGCGCGACGACGCTCAGCGCTGCAGAAAAAGCCACAATCCGGAAGAAACCCGCTGCGCTCCGGAGGCTCGATGATATGATGCCCACACCCTATTATGCCGTGAGCGAAGCGCTTTTTCGAGCGGCGCGCAGTGCTGTGAGTTGGCCGCGCAGGCCCCGTTTAATTCGTACTATCGGCAGCTATCCCGGGCTCGTTACTACTTCGAGTAACCCTGCCAAACATATTCAAGAGCCAAGGGTAGTGTTTGTTCCTTGACGCCGCGGTCGCAGTGCCCGGCGTTTTTCGCAAAGACAAACTGGTAAGGATAGCCCGCGGCAGCGAGCACCCTAGCCATGTTTTCATTGGCAAGAACCCAGTCGTGATAGTTGTCGCGGGGGATGAGAAGATCCCGATCGCCGACTTGCATCCAGATGCGCAAAGGCTTCTTCGGACTGTTGGGAATCAGGGTCTCATGGAAGTTCCAGGCGCCGTGCGGTGTTTCGGAGTTGTATGGCCACTGCTGGTACACGAACGTGCCGGAGTAGCTTATAACCCTGTGGTAGAGATCCGTGCGATACCACGCCATGGCCATGGCCGCCGAGCCGCCGGAGCTACATCCCATAGTCGCCCGGCCCCCTGGATCTTTGGTCAGTTTCACCTGATACTGCTTCTCCACCAGGGGCAGCACTTCGCTCTCGACAAACTCCGCGTACTTGCCGGACATGGTGTCGTACTCCAGTCCGCGCTGGCTACCCTGGGCGTCGCCGCTGCCGTTACCTATGGAGATCGCAATCATCACTGGCACCCGTTTCCCGGCGATCAAATTGTCGAGCGCCATGAACAATGCCCGGTCCGGTCCATCCGCCCCGACGATGAATGGCGCCTCCGTGCCGGGTACATATTGCTTGGGGACATACACGAGCACCCGGCGCGTATAGGGAGCGGGATGGCTGCTTACGATCAGCTTGCCTGGGTCCGCAGGATCAGGCTGGGGAAAGGCGCCGAGCTCGCGCGCGACGCCGGGATAAATCTTGCTATCCTTCGACTCCATTGTGAATTCGAAGACTTGGCCATGCGGTACCTCTTCCTTCACGGACATATCCGTCGCGGCGTTGTGGGTGGGGCCGATGATGAAGTTCCCGTCTTCCTTCGCCGAAGGGATGGCGCCGTCAGCCAACTCTTTCGCCGTTACGTAACCGGATGCATTCGGATCGCGAGTAGCAGCCTGTGGGCGGGCCCCCTGGCTGGCCGGGGGCGGAGCGGGAGGCTGTCCCAAAAGTTGGGCTGCTGATGGATTGAAACCGGTCACAAGGAGGAGCAAGAGCGCGATGCTTAGGGCATGATACATTCAGAACTCTCCACCGAATCTTATAGCGCAAACTTGTTCAAAGACAAGGTCTCCTCAATCTTACTCATTCGGGCCTGGCTTCGAGCCTCAACCGGAGTTCTTTGAGGATACCGGCGAAGCTGACGCTGAGCAAGACGGTCACGTCTTTCGCATCCAGACGCCCCACGTGACCGGCCCGGCTTCCTCATCGGGAATTGGGCGGCCCGCTACGCCAAGCCGCCTAAGCGTCGACGAACCGCACCGCCCGAGGACGAATTCCGGCGCTTCGAAGATCAACTCTGCGCCGTCCCGTCACGTCGGTTATGCCGATCCGGCCAAGAGGCGAAGCTCGATGCAGGGCGTGATTTTTCATATGCTCACTTGGAAAATGGGTTCGTTCACCGACGAGTTTGCCGCTGAACGCGAGGATCGGTAGTTGGCCCACTACTTTCTGGACACAAGCGCATTTGCGAGCGTTACCATCCCGAGGTTGGCACGCCGGTCGTCGTGCCTATTTTCGCGGAATCCGGGCGCAGCGTCCGCATGTCTACTCTGACCCTTTTGGAGGTTCAGTCCGTGGTCGCATGAAAGTCCGAACTGACGTCATCACTCGCGCTCAGGCCCCCTCCATGCGGCGCGCGAGCAGGCTCTTGCTTTCCGCCGTCAGTTTCAGCGTGCGCTTCGCCTCGGCGGCGTGCTATCGAAACCTCATTTCCGGTATTCCTGGGAGCGTTGCTGAGTCCCGGTCCGGCCAGGGGCTAGTTCTAACGCCGTCCTCTGGCGGATTCCTAACATCTCGCAGCACCGGCGGGGCCGCACGGTTCCTGCGCGCTCGAAAGAGAAGGAGAGTTACACAAGCGCCCGTCAACGCCAGCGTCCGCGGTTCGGGGACAGGCGGTACAGGCGGCGCTTCCGAGACTGTGAACGAAGCGTTATAGGTATCGGCGCGGCGAAGCGGACGCGCCCGCGTCACGTTGAAGGCTGGCCGGCAGACCGTCCGGGAGTTCCTACGGACGCGGTTCGGCATTGTGACCGGCGCTCGGGAATTCTGGCGCCGGGAGAACTGGACGGCGGATCGCGCCGACCTTCAGGAGTTCTTGAAGGTGTTAAGGGAAGCTAGAAGCCCATCCTGAAACATTCCACGGTAGAGTTGTTTGAACGTCGAGTACAATCGGCGCGATAATGGCAGAATTGCCAAGCGCGTGGAAGAACCGCCTGCACTTCGGGGACAACCTTAAGATCCTGCGCAGAGACATCCCCGATGAGTCCATTGATCTGATCTACCTGGACCCGCCCTTCAACTCGAACGCGAACTACAATGCGCTGTTCAAAGAGAAGAGTGGCGAGGAATCCGCTGCGCAGATCCGCGCCTTTGACGACACCTGGACGTGGACAACCCAAGAGAGTGCAGCCCTCTACCACGATCAGGACGGTCCCAAGAAGCTGTCCGACCTGTTACAGACATTGCGGAGTTTTCTTGGAACCAACGATATGATGGCCTACCTCGTTATGATGGCAGGCTGTCTCCTGGAACTTCATCGCGTGCTGAAACCCGAGGGGACCCTGTGGCTCCACTGCGACCCAACGGCGTCTCACTATCTCAAACTGGTCTTGGATGCCATCTTCACCGGCCAGCGAGACGTGAATGAGATCGTCTGGCGTAGATCCAGCGCTCACAGCGACACGAAGCAAGGGATGAGACGTTGCGGCAAAATCCACGATGTGATTTTTGTCTATGCCAAGTCTGACCGCTTTACCTGGAATCCTCAGTTTACGCCGCACACCAAGGAATATCTGGAGTCCGAATACCGCCACATCGCGTCGGACGGACGGCGGTACAAAGGAGACGGACCTGACGGCGGCCAAGCCGGGTGGTGACGTCGAGTATGAGTGGTGCGTAAAACGGCAACTCGTGAAGGGCGTTCGTTGGGTAGCGGACTTGGATGGCGAATACCAGATTCCCAAGCCCGATCACGAGTACAAGGGTGTCCGTCTCTATGACGGGCGCTTTTGGGCCTACTCGAAAGCGAACCTAATCAAGTTCGCGAAGGAGGGTCATTTGATCCACAGCAGCACAGGCATGCCTCGACTGGTTCAATTCGCTGATGAAATGCCCGGCATCCCATTGCAAGACGTTTGGGATGATATCCCGCCCGCATCCGGCAAAGAAGACCTAGGCTATCCAACACAGAAGCCGGAAGCGCTCCTAGAGCGAATCGTGCGTGTCGCGAGCAACGAGGGTGAACTTGTACTCGACCCCTTCTGCGGTTGTGGCACGGCGGTAGCAGCAGCAGAGCGCCTCAAGCGCCGCTGGATCGGCATTGACATCACATATCGCGTGATCCATATCGCTGAAGTAGACCGCAATGGCGTGAACGTCGGAGTCCGGCACGACAGCAAGCGCCAGAGCATCGCGAATGACTGGAGTCATCGTGGCGGGCGCCGCCCCGTGCAGAGGGCTGGTGCCGGTTCTGAGGAAAAGGAACAAATCTTGTTGCGTCCATGGCACAAGGGAGGGATTCCCTTGATCGAGCGCGGGTGCCATCCAGCCGTCGATCATTGCGCCGGCATAAGACTCCGCAACTCTTTCGCCGCCCAGCGGGTTGCGCGGCGTATGGCAGCCGCTACAATCGCTGAGTGCTTCAGCCAGATCAGCTCCGCGATTCCAATCCGCGCTCTTGGAGGGGTTGCTCTGGAAGCGTCCGCTTCTGAAGAAAAGAATTTTCCAGCCTTCCTGGAGAGCGCGGGCACTCAATGGGAAGGGAACCGTGTTCGACGGCACGCTTGCGCTGACCGGCTGGCGCGTCATTAAGTACGCGTACAGCGCCTTCAAGTCAGCGTCTGTTAGCTTGGTGTAAGCGGCGTAGGGGAACGCAGGGAAAAGATGCGACCCATCGCGGGCGACGCCTTCGCGCATGCCGCGGAGAAACGCTTCGAGCGGCCATGTTCCGATACCGGTTTTCGAGTCCGGAGTAATATTCGTTCCATAAACGATCCCGAACGGCGTGTTTACTCCATACCCGCCGGCGTAGGATTGCCCCCCGGGACGCGTGTGGCAAGACGCACAATGTCCAACCGCTGCAAGAGCTTCCCCGTGAGCAATGGACTCGGCAGTGAAGCTTTCTGGGGAGGATCGCTCTATCGGCGGAATTACCCGCCGCCAGGACAAGAGCAAGACGCCAGCCAGCCCCAGAAAAGACACTGCGAGAATTGCGATCGCAATGCGTCGAGTCATTGTATTCCCCATTCTCTACACAAATGCCGCTGTACCCGCCTCGGCCGCCGCTTGATCCTGCTCTCCCGATCCACCGCCATCCACGTGGACGTGCGATACGGGATTGCCGCCCTCATCCACCATCGCGATGTTCGATGGGGCAATCCATGTCCTGTGCTTTCTTTTATCGAATCTATCGACCCGAAACTGCCCATCGCTGTTGGGTATCTCAGGGAATGTA
Organism: Bryobacteraceae bacterium; assembly: GCA_050012195.1. Lineage (GTDB taxonomy): Bacteria > Acidobacteriota > Terriglobia > Bryobacterales > Bryobacteraceae > Palsa-89. The sequence continues at coordinate 6,768 of JBEKHQ010000098.1, forward strand.
GCTGGAAAACGTGTAGTCGTGTGCTTTTTGCGGCGTATGGCAAACAAAGCAAGCTTCGACCGAGTGGGCAAGATCTGGCACTTGTGGTTTCGTAGGGTCGCCCGCAGCCCACACTTGGAATCCCCACCCCCCAGTTGTCGCGTACTTCTTTGCGTCCTTCACCATCACCGTCACAAATGTCTTGGCGCCTTCGAGAGTGGCACCATCCTTCACCGAGAATTCGTGAACGTCATCCGCGAAAATGGTTCCGTCAGGATACGGAAATGGGCCGCCTGCTTTCAGGGTCGGCAGTCCCCTCGCATTCACGTAAATGTGGTGCAAGCCGGCCATGCGAGCGAAAAGCGGGCTGTCCGCGGTCACGGACAGTGAGTTCACGAAGAACCAATCCCGGAAACCATGGGGGAACGGAACCTGATCGCCGGCGGACCCCGCCGAGAGGGCGCTGAATAACATCAAGACTCCAGCAGTGCCCAAAACGGCTACAAATTTGCGCAACATTAGTGTGCCTCCTCTTGAATGATGAACTTGTTTATTGATGAACCGTTTCGCCGGGGGCGGCCGGTTGCGAAGTGGTGACATTGAATGCGATATTCATATTGCTTCGTATCGCAAGAGAACACTGACGGCTGAAAAATTCTGGTAATGACCATCAAGCTCCACCTCTAGGAACAAGCTGTTCTGTCGATCGATCACCTCAGTAACTTGCCGGCGAGCCAGTAATC
>JBEKHQ010000099.1:0-7460 GCA_050012195.1 Bryobacteraceae bacterium
TCCGACATCTTTTCGTTCGGGGCGGTTCTGTACGAGATGACGACGGGCCAGCGCGCGTTCCAAGGGGTCTCGGACATCGCGACATTAACGGCCGTGCTGCGGGATGAAGTGAAGCACATTTCAGAAGTGGCGCCGGAAGTCCCGCCGGAACTCGAACAGGTTATTTCCGTCTGCCTGATGAAACATCCGGATTCCCGGTGGCAATCGATGCGGGAAGTGGAGATGGCGCTGAGCGGGTTGAAGCGCCGTTCGGATGCGGGAGTCCTTCAAAAGCGAAGCGCTGTTCCGCTTTCAGGGAGCGCCGGAGTGGCCGCGCGTCCGCCCATCGCGCCAGCGCCGCCGACCGCGGAGCATGCGACGAAAACCGCCAAGCTTGTGATCGGAACCGTGGCCGCCGTCTTGATCCTGATCGCGGCCGTGGCAGCGGGCTGGTGGTGGACTCGGCAGCATCAGCCGCCGACCGCTCCGGTGGCCACGGTCCAGCCGCCCCAAGTCGCGAAACCGTCGCCAATTTCCAACGCGCCCGTTACGCCCTCGGTCGAGCAGCAGGTTCCCGAGACCCCCGCGCCGGCAATCAACGTTCCCGCGCCGAAGCAGTCCTCGTCCGCGCCAATTCCGCCGCCTGTAGTGCCCGCGCCCGCAGTAACTCCGGCAACAACGCCCGCGCCTACGCCCACGCCGCCGGTGGCAAGGCCCGCGCCGCCTCGCGTTTCTCCCCAGATGGTTTCGGTCAATATCGCGGATGGGACGCCGCTTCGCATAGCGCTGGCCGAAGATGTGCCGGTCACCGCGGAGGAAGACAAGCCGTTGCAGTTTCGAGTGGTGGAAGACCTGAAGGTCGGCAACACGGTCTTAGTTCCTAAGGGCGCCGAGGTCACCGGTTCGATTGCCAGCGAAGCGGGCAAGAAGCGATTCCTGGGGATGGGCGGGAAAATGACGTTCCAGTTGGACTCGGTGGATGCCGTGGACGGACACAAACTCAAGGTGCGCGCCACCGCGGGCCGGAAAGCCGCTGGGCCGGCTACGCGGCCGATCGATACGGGAAAGTACGCGAAGGCGAAGAATCTGGCGGCCGCTCGCGGCACGGACTACATCGCTTACATCGATGGTGACCAGTCGGTATCGGTGGCGAAGTAAACGCGTCTCAGCGAAAATCTTCCTGCAGTTTATCCAGCGCGGCCGAACCGGGACACAGTTTCTGGTAAGGAAGCCGCGTCAGCGGAACATCGGCTGACTTATTCATCTCGTGCAAATCGGGGACGTTTTCGTCGACATATAACAGCCCCGTCACTACCTCGCCCTTGCCCTGGTGCTCTTCGAGATAGGCCGTCACCTTGACGCGATCCGTGGGATCGTAGTTGGGCGGCACGCCTTTGAAGCGAATCACGCTGCCGTCGTGCATGGTCACGTTGACCGCGCCGTTTTGACCGATGTTCGCCAGCACTTCGCCGGCGGGCGGGACGAAGTCGGCTTCCAGCGCCTTGAATTCATGCTGGCGCGTGTAGAGGTAGCTCTTGGTGGAACCCTCGTGATCGTTGAAGGTCACGCAGGGCGAGATTACGTCGATGAGCGCGAATCCGCGATGCGCCACGGCGGCCTTGAGGATGGGCACCAATTGCTCTTTGTCGCCGGAAAAACTGCGCGCGATAAACGTCGCTCCGATGCTTAGCCCAAGCATCACCGGATCAATGGGCGACATGCGGTTCCGCTCGCCCTTTTTGCTCTTGGTTCCAACGTCGGCCGATGCCGAGAACTGGCCCTTGGTCAAGCCATAAACGCCGTTGTTCTCGATAACGTAAACCATTCGCACGTTGCGCCGGATGGCATGGCACATATGGCCGAGACCGATGGAGAGCGAATCGCCGTCGCCGGAGATTCCGATGTAGATCAGCTCGCGGTTGGCGGCGTTGGCTCCGGTGGCGATGGGAGGCATGCGTCCGTGCGCGGAGTTGAAGCCGTGCGCGCCGCTGACGAAATACGTGGGCGTCTTCGAGGAACAGCCGATCCCGCTCAGCTTGGCGATCATGTGCGGCGGCGTCGCGAGTTCCCAAAAGACGCGCACCAGCGCGGCGGTAATGGAATCGTGCCCGCATCCGGCGCACAGCGTGGACATGGCGCCTTCGTAATCGCGAATCGTCATCCCCAGTTCGTTGCGTTGCAGGCTGGGATGAGTGGCGATCGGTTTCGCAATGGATGGCATATATTATTCCTCTATCTGCAATTCCGGGACGGGCACGGTGACCAGCGGCTTGGCGGCGTCGCCCAGCGCTTTCAGAATCCCGTCGGTCACGTGTTTGGCGCTGAGCGGGAAACCGCCGTAGACCAGAATGGATCGCAGCTTCTCTTTGGGCACGCTGGTCTCGAGCGTCAGCAGCGAGCGAAGCTGGGCGTCCCGATTTTGTTCGACAACGAAGCAGAAGTTATGGGTGTCGAGAAAAAATTGTACGGATTCGCCAAATGGGAAGCCGCGCACGCGCATAAAGTCCGCCAGGACGCCTTGCTCGGCCAGTCGATCCAGCGCCTCGCGCACGGCCAGATCGCAACCGCCCAGAGTGATGACGCCGAAACTGGCGCCGCCGCGCCTCTGGATGACGGGCGCGGGCACGAACTTGGCCGACGCTTTGAACTTGCGCCCCAGCCGATCCATCACCTCGCGATACTCGTCGGGCATTTCCGTGTAGCCGCCGTATTTGTTGTGTCCGGAACCGCGCGTGAAAAAAGCGCCTTTGGAATTTACGCCCGGCAGCGTGCGCGGCGTCACCTGATTTTCGTCCTCGTTGGTGTAGCGCTGGAACTTCGTGATCTTCTCGATCTCTTCCGCGCTGAGAACGCGGCCGCGATCGGGCCGGTAACCGTCGTCCCATTTAAGCCGAGGCACCACCCAATCGTTCATCCCGATATCCAGGTCGGTCAGAATGAACACGGGAGTTTGGAACCGCTCGGCCAGGTCGAAGGCCTTGGGAGCGAATTCGAAACACTCGGCGGGACTGCATGGGAACAGCAGAATATGTTTGGTGTCTCCGTGCGACGCGTAGGCGCACTCCAATACGTCGCCCTGCTGCGTGCGCGTGGGCATTCCGGTGGAAGGGCCGACGCGCTGCACGTCGATAATGACCGCGGGAATCTCGGCGTAGTACGCCAAGCCAAGCAGCTCGTTCATCAGCGAAATGCCGGGCCCGGCGGTGGAAGTGAAAGCCCGCGCGCCGTTCCAGCCCGCTCCAATCACCATGCCGATGGCCGCCAGTTCGTCCTCGGCCTGCAAAATGATGTAGTTGTTCTTCCCGGTTTCCGGATCCTTCCTATACTTTTCGCAGAACATCTTGAACGCGTCCATCGCGGACGTGGACGGAGTGATTGGATACCAGGCCGCAACCGTGGCGCCCGCATAAACGCAGCCCAGCGCGATAGCCGTATTGCCGTCGATCAGGATCTTATCCGAGTTGGCGTTCATCGTTTCCAGATGAAACGGGAGCGGACAGGCGAAATGATCCCGCGCGTAATCGTAGCCCAGGCGCAAGGATCGATCGTTAGATTCGCGCAGCGCTTTCTTGCTGGAGTACTTTTGCTCGAGCAGTTCCCCCACAATGTTCATGTCGACATTCAGCACGGCGCACAGCGAACCGGCGTAAGCGATGTTCTTCATAAGGATGCGCTCGCGCGGATCGCGGAAGTTCTCGTTGCACAGATGAGCCAACGGGACGCCCAGGAAATTTACGTCGTCGCGGACCAGCGCCGCGTCGAGCGGCCAGGTGGAATCGTACAACAAGTACCCGCCTTTGCGGACCTCGCCGATGTCGCGCGCGTAGGTCTGCGAGTTCATCGCCACCATCAAATCGTAATCGAGCGAGCGCGCCGTGTAGCCGTCCTTGTTGACGCGAATCTCATACCAGGTGGGCAGTCCCTGGATGTTGGATGGAAACAGATTCTTGCCCGACACCGGAATCCCCATGCGGAAAATGGCCTGCATCAGCAGACCATTGGCGCTGGCCGAGCCGGTCCCGTTCACGTTGGCCAGCTTGATCGCGAAATCGTTTATGCCGTCACGCATGATTCAGCACCCACGGGCCTTCCCGCATAAGAAATCAAGAGATCGAATTTCTGCATGTCCCAAGCCGCGGTGGGACACCGCTCCGCGCACAGGCCGCAGTGCACGCACAGATCCTCGTCCTTGATCATGGCGCGCGCGGTTTGCGGCAGCGAAACGGAAACGTACAGGTCCTGGGTGAGATTCTCGGCGGGCGCCGACAGCCGCTTTCGCAGATCGTCCTCTTCTCCGTTGCGAGTGATGGTCAGGCATTGGACCGGGCAAACGTCGATGCAAGCGTCGCACTCGATACAGCGCGCGGCCGCGAATTCGGTCTGTATGTCGCAGTTGAGGCAGCGCTGGACCTCTCGCACGGTCTGCTCCACCGAGAACCCGAGCTCCACCTCGATGTTCATCTGCCGGAAGCGCTCGGTGAGATCGACGTGGCGCATTTTCTGGCGCGGCGCGGGATTGTAGTCGTTGTGGTAACTCCACTCGCTCAGCCCCATCTTCTGGCTGACCAGGTTCATGCCTTGCGGCAGCCGCTCGGTCACGGCGATCCCGTGGCAATAATGATGGATCGAAATGGCGGCCTGGTGGCCGTGCTCGGCGGCCCAAATGATGTTCTTCGGCCCCCAAGCGGCATCGCCTCCGAAGAAGACGCCGTCGCGCGTGCACTGCATGGTCTTCTCGTCCACCACCGGCATGTCCCACTTGTCGAACTCGATTCCGATGTCGCGCTCGATCCAGGGGAACGAGTTCTCCTGACCGATTGCCAGGATCACATCGTCGGCGGGGAAGAAAACCGTTCCGAGAGTCTTCGAGTTTTTGGCCTTGGCGTCCCACTCCAGCCGCTCGAACTCCATGCCGATCAGCTTTCCGTTTTCGATCACGAATCGCATGGGCGCGTGATTGACGATGATTTCCACGCCCTCTTCCTCGGCGTCCTCTAGCTCCCAAGGCGAGGCTTTGAAGAATCCGCGCGGACGGCGCGCCATCACCTTGATCGTTTTTCCGCCCAGCCGGCAGCTCGATCGGCAGCAATCCATCGCGGTGTTCCCGACTCCGATGATGAGCACTTTTTCGCCGACGGAAGTGGTGTGGCCGAAGGCGATCGATTCCAGCCAATCGATCCCGATATGAATGCGGTCCGTGTCGTGACGCCCTGGTATTTCGAGTTCCTTGCCGCGCGGCGCGCCGGTGCCGACGAAAATCGCGTCGAAGCCTTCCGCCAGCAATGCCTTCATGCTTTCGACGGGCGTGTTGTAGCGAATGTCGACGCCCATATCGAGGATCTGGTCGATCTCGTCGTAGAGCACGTCCGACGGCAGACGGAAGGCGGGGATGTTGGTGCGCATCAAGCCGCCCGGCTTGCCGTACTTTTCGAACATCACCACTTCGTAACCGAGCGGCATCAGATCGTTGGCGACGGTGAGTGACGCTGGCCCCCCGCCGATGCAAGCCACGCGTTTGCCGTTCTTCTTGGACGGAATCTTCGGAAGCCGATCGGTGATATCGCCGCGCAAATCCGCCGCCACGCGCTTCAGCCGGCAAATGGCGACGGGTTTCCCATCCAGGCGGCCGCGCCGGCACGCCGGTTCGCACGGCCGATCGCAAGTGCGTCCCAGAATGGCGGGAAAAACATTCGACTCCCGATTGAGCATGTAGGCGTCGGTGTAGCGGCCTTGCGCAATCAGCCGGATGTATTCGGGGACATTGGTGTGGGCCGGGCAGGCCCACTGGCAGTCAACTACTTTGTGATAGTACGTCGGATCGTGGACGTCCGTTGGTTTCACGCCTCTATCCTCTCAAGAATGGAGCGATCGACAGGTCGTGTTGGGAATATTAGGACCAGCCTGGGTTTATTGTACATCCGGGCGATGGAACGCGCTTCGAATCCTATTTCAAATATATCTCGACGGCGTTGCTAGTGAGCGCCGCTGGGCCAGTTAGCTGGGTGCCGGAGGTGGCATGCAACGTCAGCGGAAGGACGGTGTCCGGGGTCAATTGCACGTTCATCTGAAAGGCGCCATAGATCAAACCTGGCGCAGTCCCGGCGTATAGAATACTCACCGGCGTTAAGTTACGATCGACAACCTCGAACTGATTCTGTCGCTGATCCAGCGGCGCCGCAGAGGCCGCGATAGCCCCGTCCTGGAGACTCGATGGCCAGATCGCGCCCGTACCGAACAGTGTCACGATGGAGCCGCTGGCAGCAGGGTTGGAGGCAGAGTTCACGCTCCCGTCCTGATTCAGCGCCGCGGCGTGGACGCCATCCGTTGTGAAGATCCCAAGCGATTGCGTCAACGGGACGGGGCCTGACGTGACGCTCCCCGAGGGCAGTACGACTTGAATCTGTAGAAAGCCTCCATTTGACGCAATTTCGAATGGCGCCTGGATGTTGATCTGATTCGGGCCGGCATAGAGGACGGTGGCCTGGACGCCACCGATGAGAACCTGCACACTTTCCGGAGAGCCGTCCAAATCGAACCCGAACAGCGATACCAGCGCTCCCCCAGCCAGGCCGGTGTTCATCGCGTACGAGGCTGCATTGGCGAATCCGATGATTGCCGGCGTGTTGAAGGCGTAGCTTGGAGGCAATGACAAAAGAGCACCGTTGGACCCGAGCAGAAGGAGCTGGCCGCTGCTGTCGAAGGACGGTGGCGCGGACACCGTCCCCAGAGGGAACCGAAAGAGAGTCTGCGGATTGGCGCCAGATGGATCGAGCGCCAAGACAAAATCGGCGCCCAGGATGGGAACGCCCGCGAGAATTGGGAATTGGGCCGAAGAACTCGTGCCCGCCAGGTAGGCGTTGCCGGAAGAATCCAGCGCGATTCCAGCAGCGATGGCGTCGGCAGCCTGACCCAAGTCGGTGGAGTAAATCACCGTAGATCCGTCAGAACTCAACTTCTCGGCAAAAAGCCCGGGAGTTCCAGCCTGTTGCGGAAGCCCAGGAGAAGAGATCGCGGTGACGTATTCCCCGAACAGATCCACGTTTCCATTGGAATCTTGTGCCATGAACAATGTCGGGACGCGCGGGTAACCCGCGCCCGCGGAAGTCGACCAAAGGAGCTTGGACCCATCCGCGGACAGTCGTGCAACATACCCCGATCCCAGGTTGTAGCTGCCGCCCTCGACGCCCGCAACGGTAATGGCTCCCGTAGCATCCGCGGCCATGCTGCTAACGGTGGCGCTGGTCGATTCGTGCCCAACGCACCCACTGCCGCCGCTGCAATCACTGCTTCCGGTGCCGAGCAACGTGCTGTAGACGAGTTTGCCTGGCGGGGATATCTTGACCACGAATGAATAAAAGAAAGTGCTCCCAAAATCATCGGCACCTGTAGGAGAGCCCTTGGTCATAAATGCGCCCGGCGTGGTCGGGAAATCCGTCTCATTGGTCGAACCTCCGAGGTAGACGTTCCCGCTCCCGTCAATC
>JBEKHQ010000100.1:0-7416 GCA_050012195.1 Bryobacteraceae bacterium
GAAAAACCGACCAAGCGACGGCTGGACAAAGCTCGCAAGGAAGGCCAATATCCCTCCAGCCGCGAGTTCCTGGCTGCGCTCCAGTTTCTAACGTTTGCCGCGTTGGTATCGGCCGGCGGAGCCGGTTTCCTCAATCGGGCGCGAGAAACGATGCGCTACTTCTTGGCGGGCGCCTTCCACCTCGAACCAAGCCAGAACAACCTTCGGACTCTCTATCGCCAATCCATTGGGCATGTTTTTCAACCGTTGTTCTGGATGGGCGTATGCCTCTGGGGAGTAGCATTGGCGGGCCAACTGGGGACCACCCGCCTGGGGCTTTCGCCACAGAAATTAGCGCCCGATATAAAGCGGCTCAATCCGCTCGAAAAAATGAAGAATCTGCTGTCGCAGAACTCCGCGTCGCTTCTTCAAGCTCTCGTATTCCTGCCGGTGCTGGTGCTGGCCGTTACTTCCGTCGTCAGCCAAAATATGGCGGCTTATGCCGGCCTCGCCCGACAGAGTGTCGGGCCGGCGCTGGTTCTGCTGGCCAGTTCGTTGAAAGGTTTCCTGTGGAAGGCCGCGTTTTTATTCCTTCTGATCGGCCTGCTGGATTTCATACGCGTGCAGCGCCGCCACGGCAAATCGTTGCGAATGACCAAGCAAGAGGTCCGCGATGAGCTGAAGGAAACCGAGGGCGATCCGCAGATCAAAGCCCGAGTTCGCCGCATCCAGAGGGATTTGGCGCGCCGCAACATGATGAAGGAAATCCCCAACGCGACGGCGGTCATCGTGAACCCTACGCACTATTCGGTCGCCATCCGCTATGACGTGGAAAGCATGGCAGCGCCGCTGGTACTGGCAAAGGGAAAGAATTATCTGGCGCTACGAATCCGGCAGATCGCGATCGATTACCAGGTGCCCATCGTCGAAAACCAGCCCCTGGCGCAGGCCCTGTACAAGTCGGCCGACGTCGGCCAGGAGATTCCGGCGCATCTCTATCGCGCGGTGGCCGAAGTGCTCGCGTATATCTTCAAACTCATGAATCCGAGGCGCAAATAAATGGCCGCCGGCGCTCGAGTTCCAATTGGCCGCAAACGTCCTCCCGCTCCAGCCCTCGTCCCCGCCAAGCAGGCGGTCCGGCCGGCCACGACGGCTCCGTCGATAGCGGTAAATTGGCGGGAATTCGCCGTGCCGATCGCGGTGCTGGGCATCGTGCTGGCGATGATCACGCCGCTGCCCCCGTTTTTGTTGGACATTCTGATCTCGGCCAACATCACCATGTCGGTGATCGTGCTGTTGGTGTCGCTCTACATCGTCAAGCCCGTGGAGTTCAGCGTCTTCCCCACCACGCTTCTCTTGATGACTCTGTTCCGCCTGGCTTTGAACATCTCTTCGGCGCGGCTGATTCTGCTCAACGGCAATACCGGGACCGCCGCGGCGGGCGAAGTGATCCAAGCTTTTGGCGCCTTCGTGGTAGGCGGCAACTATATCATCGGCGCGGTGATCTTCCTGGTGTTGATCGCTATTCAGTATGTCGTCATTAACCACGGCGCGGTCCGCATTTCGGAAGTAACCGCGCGTTTCACCTTGGACGCCATGCCGGGCAAGCAAATGTCCATCGATTCGGATCTGAATGCCGGCCTTATCGACGACACCGAAGCGCGGAGCAGGCGCAAGAACCTGGCCAGCGAAGCGGAATTCTATGGCGCCATGGACGGCGCATCGCGTTTCACTCCGCGCGCCGCCGTGGCCTCTATTCTCATTACTGCGATTAATATCATCGCCGGCTTCTTGATCGGGGTATTGCAGCACGGGTTGGATCTGAAGCGCGCGCTGGCCACCGCCACGGTCCTCACGATTGGAGACGGCCTGGTGACGGTGATCCCCGCCTTGATGATTTCCATTTCGGGAGGTTTGATCGTCACCCGGGCCAGTTCGGATACCAGACTGGGACTGGATGTCCAGAAACAGGTGTTCAGTAACTCGCAGCCGCTATTTCTTGCCTCCGGCGTGCTGATCGCCATGGCGGCGTTTCCAGGCCTTCCCAAGATTCCATTCCTGGTGCTAGGCGCGGGCGTCGGAACGATAGCGTGGCGGGTGCGGCAAAAAACTGGCGCGCCGGAAAAGGCGAAGGCTCCATCGGCCGGGCCGCCTCGGGAGAATCTGGAAGCGCTGCTGCGTGTCGAGCCGCTCGCCATCGAAGTAGGCCTGGGCTTGGTAAACCTTGTGGAAGGAGGGCAAAACTCTCCGCTCCTCAAAAGGATCGCCAGCATCCGCCGGCAATTGGCTAGCGAGCTGGGCTATATTCTTCCGCCCGTCCGCGTGACCGACAATCTTACTCTAAAAGCCCGCGAGTACATGATTTCGATGAAGGGAGCGGAGATCGCCCGCTACGAAATAGCGCACGGATGCGAGCTCGCGATTCGCTCCGACGACAAGACCGAACCCATCGAAGGTATTCCAACTCGCGAGCCCGCTTTCGGGATAACGGCGATGTGGATCGCACCCGAAAACGTCGAAAAGGCGCGCCATGCCGGCTACACGATCGTCGACACGGTCAGCATTCTGGGCACGCATCTCGGTGAAGTGGTGCGGAGGCACGCGCACGAATTGTTCTCTCGCCAAGATGCCAAAAAAGTACTCGATCGCGTGGCCGAAGAGAACCCAAAAGTCGTTGAGGATTTGGTTCCAAAATTGCTCTCCTTGGCGGTGGTGCAGAAAGTTCTTCAAAACCTGTTGCGCGAGCGAGTTTCTATCCGGGACGCGGTGAGCATTCTCGAGGCGCTGGGCGAAGCGGCGCCAATTACGAAGAACACGATCCTGCTGACCGAATACGTCCGCCAGGCCATCCGGCGTCAAGTTGTGAAGCCGCTGGTGGATACGACCGGCGATTTATCCGCCTACTTGTTCGACCCGGCCATGGAACAAGCGATCGAATCCGCGGTGGAGCACTCGGAGAACTCTAGTCATTTGACTCTTTCGCCACAGCGCGTGCGGGAAATTCAAGACCGCGTCAAGAAGTGTTGCGGCACTCCGGATACTTCGACAGTGTTGCTTACCAGCTCGGGAAGCCGCTTCTTCGTTCGGCAGATCACGGAGAGTATAGCCCCGAATTTGACGGTACTATCCCACAACGAGGTACCGCCGGGGAATAGGATTGTTTCGCTCGGGGCGGTCACCTAGGAGACTGATGAAAAACTTTCTTGGCAAGCTGAAGCATGCCCCACTGGACGTGCTAGTTGTTGAGCTGGGATGTGGGACATGCTTTAGCTTGTCTGCCTCGCGCCTCTCACGGGAGTTTTTCAGCAGCCTCCTAGGAGACACGGCTGAAAGCTGTACGCCATGAAACTGAAATCGTTTTTTGCGGATACCATCGAGGAAGCCCTCAGCTTGGCGCGGCGCGAGATGGGACCAGATGCCATGCTGGTGAATTCCAAGCGCAGCAACGGAGAAGCGAAGCACCTGGGCGCCTACGAGGTGGTGGTCTGCGCCGAGGCGTCCGAGCATCGCGAGGATGCGCGGGAGAACAATCGAACGCCATCGGCCGCGGCGGTGCCGAATGCGGACAAATTGTCGCGGGACATTTCAGACTTGAAGCATCAAGTAGAGCGGCTGGCGCGCTCGCTCGCGCGCTCCGGAAGCGGACTGGCGGGAATCGCGTCCGACCCGGATCTTTCGGCAGCCTTCGCCAAGTTGACCGACGCGGAGCTGGAAGCCGATCTCGCCTACGAAGCCCTCTGCAAGATCGGATCGAGCTTCAGCACCCGCGCGCTGCGCTCGGAACTCGCCCGAATGTTTTCGGTCAATGCGGAGTTGGGGTGCCCGGGCGCACCCTCGCGGATCGTCGCCTTGGTCGGGCCACCGGGCGCCGGCAAGACCACGTCGCTGGTGAAGCTGGCCGTGCAATACGGAGTCACTTCCAGGAAGCCTTCCCACATCCTCAGCTTGGACACTTACCGCGTCGCTGCCGCCGATGAATTGCGATCTTACGCCGCGATTTTGGGCATCGGCTGCCAAATTCTCGAGACCACCACGGCGCTGGCTCAAGCGCTCGAAGAGCATCGTCAGAAGCATCTCATCCTCATCGATACGCCGGGCCTTTGCCGCGCCGAGATGGATGGCCACGAAAACCTGGCTCGCTTCCTGGCTACTTATCCAGGCATCGATACGCACCTGGTTCTTCCGGCCTCCATGCGAACGAATGACTTAAAGCGGGTCGCGGAGCATTATTCCCCGTTCAAGCCCTCCAAGCTCCTCTTTACCCGGTTGGATGAGACCCAAACCCTCGGCCCGATCATGAGCCAAAGCGCACGTATGAGAATACCCGTTTCCTTTGTATCGCGCGGCCAGCGAATTCCCGAGGATCTTGAACCGGCCACAACCGATCTAATCCTCGACGCCATGCTCGAACCCGAGCAAGGCGCTGAAACGAACGTTGGAGTGGCCGCCGCATGAACGCGCCCGGCATCGTGAAGGACATCGCGCCGCGCCGCGCCGTGAAGAAATACCAGGGCCAGGAGAACGCCACCGAAGACCGGGAACGCCTCATTCTCGAACATCTGCCTCAGGTTCGCTTGATCGCCAGGCGCATTCATGAACGGCTTCCGGAGAGCGTGAATCTGGACGACCTCATCTCCACCGGAACCATCGGCCTGATAGCCGCGATCGACCGCTTCGATCCTACACACAACGTCAAGCTGAAAACCTACGCCGAATACAAGATCCGCGGGGCGATCCTGGATAGCTTGCGAGGCTTGGACTGGGCGCCGCGCCAACAGCGCAAGCGTTCCAAGCAGATCGAGGCCGCCATTACCGTAATCGAGCAGCGCGAGCATCGAGCACCGTCGGAAGAAGAGATTGCCAAAGAGTTGGCTATACCCATCGAGGAATATCACGAGTGGTTGGTGGCCATTCGCGGCGTCAACATGGGCAGCCTGGAAACGGTATCCCCGGAAGGCGACGGCAGCAGTCTTCTGAAGTATATTTCCGATGACGAAGAGAGCTGGCCTTCGCGCATCGTGGAAAAATCCGAACTGCAGCGATTGCTGGCGTCGGCCATCGAAAAGATGCCGCGCACCGAACGCACCGTAATCAGCCTCTATTACCACGAAGAACTGACGTTGCGGGAAATTGCGAAGATCGTGAATCTGCACGAGTCGCGTGTCTCGCAACTGAAGTCGCAAGCGATTTTGAGGCTCCGTTCCTATATGGAGAAGCGCTGGCCGGTCGAAAGGGGCGCCTGACCGTGCCGGATCCTCTCCTCCCGGCGACGCCCGCCTGGCTGGCCGAGAATTTGGCCGCGCAGTTGACGCGAGCCATTGAATCCATGGCGGGCGAAGCGCCCGAAGTGGCCTTCGCCCCGCAGGAGCTCTCTCCCGGGGATCTCGAAACTGGCCCCGACAAGTTCTGCTGGTGGGAGCAGACTTTCAGCCTTGGTACAGATTCGCTGATTTGGATCGGAGCGGCGCCGGGAACCTGGCGGGAGATAGGAAACCGCGTCTTACGGAGCGCCGGAGTAGAGGAAGAAGACGTCGAAACCGTCCGCGGCACGTATCTCGAGATTTTAAGCCAGGCGCTCTCGGGTCTAGCCGGCGCGGTCTCCGCTCGCGTACACAAGGAAGTCTCGTGCAGCGGCGGCCGCGAGTCTCCGCCGCCGTCGACCGGTGTCACCGGCTATTCGTTTGACCTGACCTTCGGGGAAGTGGCTGTCCCCCTTCTGGCCGCATTCAACGCCTCCTGGTCGAGCCTTTCCGAAAGCGCCCCGCCCGAGGATTCCTTGGAAGCCGATCGCGCAGCTGCCGCAAGGCCCGCCTCGGTGGCGGTATACAAACCCAACTCCATCGATTTGCTGCTGGATGTGGAACTGCCCGTCAGCGTTTCTTTCGGACGGGCTCAGCTCGCGTTGAAGGACGTCATCAAACTCACCACCGGTTCCATCGTGGAGTTGAACCGGGCCGTCTCTGAACCCGTGGAAGTGATCGTGAACAACTGCGTCATAGCCAGGGGCGAAGTGGTGGTGGTGGAGGGAAACTTCGGAATCAGAATCAAGGAAGTCATCAGCCGCCAGGAACGGCTCAGAACGCTGAATTAGCAATGCTGGAACGCTATCTCATACCGCTCGCGCCATATGTTCTGCTCGCCGCCACGTCCATCGTGGGCCTGCTCTACATCGCGTGTTTGGAGAAGGAGCTGAGCTCCTTGAAGTCCCGTTTGCGCAAACCTCGGGAGACCGAATCCGCTCTAAACCTGAGCCTCAAAGCCAAGCTCGAAGATTTGAGCGCGCGGCTTCAAGACGCCGAGGATCGCGCTGGCATCGTCATTCCCCCCGCGCCGCCGAGAGCGAGTCTCAATCTCAATAAGCGCACGCAGGTGATTCGAATGTCGCGACGCGGAGAGCCCACTGAAAACATCGCAGCCTCGTTGAGTATCCCCCGCCGAGAGGTGGAACTTTTGATCAAGGTCTACGGCTTGGTTCTAAACGGCAACAACGAAAACCCATCCTGAGGATTTCCTAGCGCCGGTCGTCAACGCTGACGTTTACGGAAATGTCTTTGTGATCCCGCATCAGGTCGACCGCGAACGTCTTTTTGGAACTGGCGGTGCGCACGGCGCTCGATACCTCATTGGGCGTCGTTACGATTGTCCCGTCCACTTTGGTAATCACATCGCCGGCCCGGATGCCCGCGCGCTCCGCCGCTGAATCGCTGACCACGGACCTCACCAGGACGCCTTCCTTGACTCCAAAGTAACTCGCCAATTGCGAACCGAGCGACTCCGCTTCGACCCCTAGCATCGGGCTCCGCAACGTGGTGAACACCTGAGGAATGTCGGGGATATGAATATCGGGCATCTGGAAGTCCTGCCCAGGCAGGTTCCAGCCCGCAGCCTTGGCCTTGCGGGTGGCCAGCGTAGCGGCGATGGTCTGAGTGACGCCGCCGCGGCTGATCTCCAGCTTCACCTCGCGCCCGGCGGGGGTCTCATGGACCAGCCTCCCAAACTGCGCCATGCCTTCCACGCGCTGCCCGTTGTATTCCAGCACCACGTCGTTCGGTTTCAGGCCGGCCTTCTCGGCCGGACTGCCCTCCTCCACCCGCGTGATCTCGACGCCGTAAGTCTCCTTGAGCTTCAAATCGCGCGCTCGGGCCGCGTCGATCTCCGCCAAACTGACGCCCAAAAATGTTCCGCCGGGCGAGCCGATGTGGAATTCGTAACTCTGAGCGCCTCCCGGCGCTTGGAAGAACACCAACGGCTGCGCGTACAATCCGCCCGCCAACAATGTCAATCCCGCAATAAGCCGCCTCATAAAAAACCCTCTCTCTAATTATTTCTGGCGGCGAAGATAAATGGTCCCGCCGATCACGTTTATGCGCAACACCGGACCGCCCCCGTTCAGCGCGCCTTCGGCGATCGCGGGGCTCGCGCCCTGCTGCCGGATCG
>JBEKHQ010000101.1:0-7394 GCA_050012195.1 Bryobacteraceae bacterium
AACTGGTAAGCCCCGCTCTCGGTCGATTCCGTTTCACGGACCGCGTTCGTTCCAGTGTTGAACAGCTCCACCTTTGCCTTCGCGACGACACTGCCCGAGGGGTCCAGCACGGTGCCCAGCACGGTGCCGAAGGTTGACTGAGCGTGAGCCACGCTGGAGAATGCCAACACGCACAGTGTTGCAATCGCCACTCGGTAAGCAATCGGCGGCTTAGTGGCTGGGGACAACTCCAACATGACCGGCCTCCTTCTGAGAGCTCGGACGGAGAAACTCTTTCAGCGAAGCATAAGGTAACCAGACCGTAATGTCAAGCGATAAAGTAGAAGCACATGCGATCTAAGGCACCGTGACCATGCCCGCGAAAGTGATGTCGGTATTCAGGTCCCAAGTCTTCTCATACTTCAGCGTGGCGGCGTCGTAGACTTCGATTTGGAAACCGGCGCCGTAGAAGTATAGTTTCTTGCCGTCGCCGGACATGCCGAGGCTGAAGCGCGTGCGGCACGGAACTTCCTCCGTCTTGATGATGCGATCGGTGGCGAGATCGAAGGCCCAGAACTCGCAACGCTTCTTGCCGTGCGCTCCGGTGGCGACCACTGTGTAGGCTGTCTTTTTGTCCGGCGTGACCTGGAGGCCCGCCATGCCGTCGGGCACGGGGCCGATGGGCGTGAAATCCACCTGGCGCGTAGCGAGATCGAAACGAGCGATGCCGAACACGAGATTGTGCACCACCGGATCGGCCGCAACGAAGAGGGAGATGAAGTGGCCCGGCTCGGCGATCGAATCGAGAAGACCGCCGAAGCCGACGTTCTCCATGCCGGGAAGATCGGGTTTGGCGAGCTCGATCCGATCCACCACCGAAAAGTCGTCGGTTTTGAGGATCGCAACTTTGTCGCGAAACTGGTATAGGAATTTATCGTCGGGAGAAATTTCGAAATTGCCGATTCCATATCCACTCGAGTTCCCGCTCTCATCCTCGCTGGCGATATCGACTGTCTTCGCAATCTTCTGCTGCGCGAGATCAATTACGGTGTATTTCGCCTTGCCGACTTCAAAGCGATCGACTAGTTTGTCAATTTCGATCGTCACGGCGTAAAACAGCTTGCCCTGGGAGTCGGGCGTGCCGCCCATAAAGCGAAAACGCCGAGTGGGAGTGTTGAGCTCAAAGTGATTGATCACTTTTCGCGTAGCTATGTCGATCACTTCGATGCCGCCGCGATCGTTGGTGGTGACGTAGATCTTCTGCTTGTCCTCCGACAATCGCAAGCTGGTCGGAAGACCGGTGGTCAGCGGAATGCGATCGACAATTTGCCCTTTCGACTCGTCAAAAACGATCACCGCGTCCGGATAGGCGCCGAGAAACAGCGTCGCGCCGCGCGCCATCGCGCAAGAAAGCATCAATGTGGAAAGTAATGGCTTCATGAAATCCTGTGGATGCACAACGTCATCGGAAATTCCTTTTTACTGGCCGACTTCGGGCTGGTCCCACTTGATGTATAAGGGAACGGTAACCACCAGGTACGACTTGCCCACCAGCGGCCTGCCGTCCATGCCCTTCTCGTTTTTCGCGGTGGCGACTACCCAAATATCCCCGTAATTGTTGCGGCTGAATTTACGCTTCGGATTGGGACCGTCGAGCGCCGGCGTGAACAACCCGGTGGGACTCAACGTGCCCACGAAATCCTTGTCGTCGTCGCCGTACATGCTCAGGAACTCTTCCACCGACCAATTCACGTCCACCGGTCCGAGCTCGACGTCGTCGGCCGTATGGGATTTGCCGTCCTCTCCGCGCTGGTAGCCGATGGCTTCGAATTGCTGCAAGCCTTTGGGATGAACCTCGCTGCCCAGATGGGCGAGCGCGCTGTCGGGAACCACCTTGATGTAGTCCACGCGATCATATACCGCGAGGCCGCCCGTCAATACCGCGCGGCGCAGCGATACATCGCGCTTGCCGGGCAGGGCGTCGGCGGCTACATCCAACTCGGCGACTACTTCGCCGGCGGTGTGCGAAACAACGCGTCGCACTGTCACGCCCGAACCAAAGTCGAGATCGGAGGCGGCTAGTTGGGCGGGCAAGTTATCGCCTAAGACGCGAACGCGCGCGCTTTGCGAGCCTGTTTTCAAGGCGACGCGATCGAGTCCGAACAACTTCGGCTCCGAGGTGGCGCGCTCCAGCTTCACGTCGAATCCGAATTCCTGATATTCGCCCCAATACCAGCGTCCGTCGGCGGAAAGCTGATCGGGCGAGATGAACATGGCTTCGCGCGCTTCCGCCGAAACATCGGGCGAGGAACCGGCCGGCCCCGTCCCCTTCGACCGTCCGCGCCAGGAGTATCCGGCGTAGACCAAGCCGGTGCCCGATCGGCTCAATTTCGAACCGTCTTTGACGGAGGTGAGCGAAACGCGCGTTATGAATTCGTCGTCGGCCGCGCCGGGTTCCACCTGCATTTCGCCGTAATACCTTCCGCGTCCCGGAACGTCCGCGGACACCAGCCATCGGCCCGCGATTTTCGGCGCGCGCATCCGGGCTCTCCAGGCCGCCCATTCCGGTGTATGCAGCGGAGCGCTCTTGCCGAGAAAATCGAGCGCCGCATCCACCGGCAAGAGCGGCGCGCCACCCATGGCGCCCATCACCAGCGGCGCGTTACCACCGGGCGCGTACGCGTGGAGACCATGTCGAAAGGCGGTGTCAGCGGTGGCGTAGAGCGCGACATGCAAATTGGTGAGCAACTTCCATTCCTCTTTCGTCCGCCGCCACGACAGCGGGCGCCCGAAAGCGTGGCAGTTGGTGCAAGCTCCGCGCACCTCGTCGTTCGGGATGTTGGTTTCATCCAAGATGCGATGCTCGGCCATGTACATTACCGGCTTGGCTTCCTCGGGCGCCAGTCCGTGATACGTCGCCAGATACTTCACAATCGAGCGCGCTTCGGCCGGCGTGAGCGCGACCCCGTTCTGGCGGATCATGCGCTTGATCGCTTCTTCCCAGCCTTCGGGAGTAGCGCGCTCCCAGGAGATGCGCGTCAGATTTCCCTTGGCGTCCTTGGTGTGGCAGGTTCCGCACTTGGAAATCACCAGCGGATCGGTAACCGGAATGCCCTCTTCGGGCTTTTCCGCGGTCGGTTGCGCCCCAGGATTCGACTGACCCCGCGCGAGCGCCGCGGTCCATAGCGCTACGATCAAAAAACTGCCTATCGATGCTCTCGGCATGATTTAGGCAAGGGTACACGATTTGAAGCGTGAGCGTCAATGGCGGCGGTCTTCGGATATGTCATCTTAAGTGCGTTCAACGTATCCAGAAGAACTTGGGAATAATCAGCCGGCGTTCTCTATATCGTCCGGCGGGTTCACCGCATAATAAAGATGTTACAACGCGCTCAATTCGTCGAGGCCTTCACGGAAATCGTCGGATTTGATCTCCATACTTGCCCGGCTACGCCTTTTGCGGGTTGTGCCATCCGCCGATATCGGCGGCCAATTGGTCCGCCTCCGCGGGTCCCCAGGCACCCGGTTCGTACACGTGCGCTGGCGTGACGTCGCCGAGTATCGGTTCGACTATGGACCAAGCCGCTTCCACGGCATCCTCGCGGACGAACAGCATGCCGTCGCCGTGCATCGCGTCGGTTAGCAATCTCTCGTAGGGCGCCAGCTCGCCGGATCGAGGTTCGTTCACGGCCGAAAGTTCCACGGGGATGGAATCCAGCCCTGGACCGGGCCGCTTCACTCTGGCGCCGAGACTCAAAGACAGATCAGGACCCAACCTGAAGCGAAAATAGTTATTTCCCGGATCCGCCTTGCCGACCGGGGGCCGTCTGAGTTTGACGAGAACCTCCGTCGCCGTGAGCGGCAAACGCTTGCCGGCCCGAATCAGAAACGGCACCCCGGCCCAGCGCCATGAATCCACCTCAAGACGTAGAGCGGCGAAAGTCTCAACCTGCGAATTGGCCGCGACGCCGGGCTCATTGGCGTATCCGCGGAACTGCCCTCGAACCAGATGCGCAGGGTCCAGCGGCGGAATCATTCGAAAGACCTTGAATTGCTCGTCGTGCAGCAACTCCAAATGCGTCGTCGCCAACGGCTCCATCGCCAGCAGCGCCACCACCTGCAGCATGTGGTTTTGAACGACATCTCGGATGGCCCCAATCTGGTCATAGAATCCGCCTCTGCCCTCGACTCCAAACTCTTCGGCCATCGTGATCTGAACGCTATGGACGTAGTTGCGGTTCCATATCGGCTCGAGGAAGGTATTGGCGAAGCGGAAGGCAAGCAGGTTCTCCACCGCTTCTTTACCGAGGTAGTGGTCGATGCGGAAGATGTCCGGCTCCGGAAAAACCGAATTCAATATTTCGTTCAGCTTCCGAGCCGACTCGAGGTCTCGGCCGAACGGCTTTTCGATTATGATTCGCGCATTCTGGGCGCTACCGGATCGGCCCAGCGATTCCACCACCGGACCGAAGAGACTGGGAGGAATGGCAAGGTAGTGCAGGGGCGAAGCGGCGCCATTGAGCGCTTCCCGCAACCGCTCGAAGGTGGCGGGATCCCGATAGTCTCCATCGATGTATTTAAGCAACTGCAGGAGCTTGGCGAATGCCTCTTGATCGACACCCCCGCCGAATTTGACCAGGCTGTCACGGGCGCGGTCGCGAAACTGGTCGATGTTCCAGCCCGACTTTGCCACGCCGATCACAGGCACGTTGAGGGCGCCGCGCCGAATCATGCTCTGCAGCGCCGGGAATACCTGCTTGTGCGCCAGGTCGCCGGTGGCGCCGAAGAATACCAATGCCCCGGAGACCGTGCCGGCTGTCCCCTTTACGATTTCAGTGGCCACAATCAGCACTCCTCCGTTTTGCCATTCCCCCAGGGTGGTTCGCTCGGAGGGTTAGCGCCTTTTTTCACCGGCACGCCTTGCCGGACATGCATCCCATCTTGATCGCTCCACGTTACCAAATAACAGGCCGGGCAAAGCTGCAGGTCATCGACCGGCGGACCTTCCGGGCCTGTCTCGATCGGCTCCATTTCGACGCCGCACTTTGGACACCCGCGCTCCGCCGGTACGGGATCAACGGGCGCCGGCGTGGGATCGCAAGGCTTCCGCGGCATGGAACCAATCCTCTTCCGGCGATCCGTCGGGACAACCTCTGGCTTGCCAGAGTTCATAAGCCAGCGCCGCGATCTCGTCATGGCCGAACGTGGCGATGCCATGTCCAACGGTGCCCTGGGTATGCCGATGAGCTTCCTGGGAATGTTCCAGGGCTTTCCGGGAATATTCATGCGCCGTCAGATGATCCTGTTTTCCCTGCTGCTCGGCAACACGATGGGCGTGCGCGGCGAGGTCGTGTAATTCGGCGGCTCGTTGATGATTCTCGTAGTGGGATCCGTTGTTATAGCGAGTTGACATTGTTTATACCGTTCCTATCTGCCCTGACTTGGCGTGGGCTTCTTGAGCGAGCTCGTAAGCGCGATCCGAGTAGTCGCGCGCTCGTTCCGCATGCCAGTTTCCCGTGTCGTTTTCACCTTTTTCGTTATGTTCCGCGGCGGTGCGATGAGCATGCGCCGCAAGTTCGTGCTGCTCGGCGGCTCTTCGGTGTAAATCATGCATGACGTTCCTCCTGGAAGCTACTCGGTCGCCAGCCCTACTTGTGGATGCGAAGCAAGCTGGGACGGTTTCGTCCTAAAGCTCCACCTTATCTCACGTCACCGTTCCGAACAATGCTCCGACTCCCGTGGTTATCGCCATGGCTAGCGCGCCCCAGAACGTGACGCGTATCGCGCCCGCCGCAACGCCGGCGCCTCCGACGCGCGCGGCCAAGCCTCCTAGCAGCGCGAGGAAAAACAGCGACGCTCCTGAAACGAAGTAGATCAGGTTCTGCTCCGGAACCATCGCGGCCACCAACAGAGGCAGGGCTCCTCCGACACCGAAACTGGCGGCGGACGCCAGCGCGGCCTGAATGGGACGCGCGCTAAGAGTCTTGGAGATACCGAGTTCGTCGCGAGCATGCGCGCCCAACGCGTCATGCGCCATCAACTGCTGCGCCACTTGTTTTGCGAGCTCGGGTTCGAGCCCCCGGCCGACGTAGATCGCCGCCAGCTCCTTCTGCTCACCTTTCGCGTCCGTCTTGAGCTCCTCGCGCTCGCGGTCCAGATCGGCCTGTTCGCTGTCTTTCTGCGAGTGCACCGACACGTACTCGCCTGCGGCCATCGACATCGCGCCGGCGACCAGCCCGGCGACGCCCGCGACTACTACGTTACCGTGAGAAGAATGCGCCGCCGCCACTCCGAGCACCAGACTTGCCGTCGAAAGTATCCCGTCGTTCGCGCCTAATACCGCCGCCCGTAGCCAGCCCAGGCGGTTTGTGTGGTGGTGTTCCGGCATGGCCGCGAAGGGCGCGCGTCTAAACTAGTCTCTGTCCAAATACTCGGCAGGCACATCGTCCTCCGGGACTTGTTTGGTGTGAACCTCAGCCACATCCGGGTCGGGTGCATCTTCCACGCCGCTGATCGCTTCCGCCTCGAAAGATTGGCCCTCTTCGACCAGTTCCTCGACGCTCTCCGAGCCTGCTTCCGCGACGTCCGACAATCCCTGTGTGTCTCCGGACTGGCCTGCCGAGTCCGGGCCTACGCCTTTCTCCCTGGGCGAAGGGGAACTGTAAGTTCGGATTCCTTCATCTTCTCGCTTTTTCATGCGTCTCCTTTAGGCACGTGAGTTGCCAACGGGAATCTGATCAAGTCTTTCCATTCTAGCTTCCGGGGGTGTGAGGCAGAAATTACCATGCGGAAACGTGTTTGCTAACCTGCGGACATGGTGCTCGATTTGTCTCATGGAAAGCGTGTTTACGATTGGCTGGGCGTACATAAACGCGTCTATCGCGGCATTCGGTGGAGCGTCTGCTTGGGCCGGGAGCGGCAACTGCAAGCGCGCGCCATAGCAGCTATCGGGTTGAAGCAAAGCGACACGGTCCTGGACCTGGCGTGTGGCGCCGGCGTCAATTTCCGACAGCTCCGCGACAAAGTTGGATCTTCGGGAAGAATCGTCGCGGTGGACTACAGCGATGGAATGCTCGCTACCGCGCGAGCGGCGGCCAGGGCGGATGGCTGGTCCAATATCGAGTTCCGGCGGGAAGATGCGGCTCGGCTCGAATTGCCTCCGGCTTCGCTCGACGGAGCGCTGTGTACATTCGGCCTGAGCGCAATGCCGGGCGAAACCGCGGCGCTCCGGAGAGTGGCCGCGGCCCTGAAGCCCGGCGCCAAGTGTGTCGTTTTGGATGCCAAGGCATTCACGGGTTTCGCGCGGGCGTTCAATCCCGTCGCGGGGCCAATATTTAAATACACAACTAACTGGGACTATGAGAAAGACGTGCTCCGCGCCATCCGTGAAGCTTTTGCCGAAGTTACGATCGAGG
>JBEKHQ010000102.1:0-7379 GCA_050012195.1 Bryobacteraceae bacterium
ACGACAACCGTATTGCTAGACTGCGGGAAGATGGTTAAGCCACCCGATCCCCGCTTGCTGGGCTATCTTTCCTCCTATGACAGGCACGTTTCGAGCTTGGCTTTGGCGGTACGAGAGGTGGTGCTGGAGGAGGCGCCCGAAGCGATCGAATCCATCTCCAAGGGATATGCGGTCGCGATAGGGTTTTCCTTCACGGGCAAACCTCTGAAGGACGGTTTTTGCCACATCGCGACGTACAGCAGCCACGTGAATCTCGGCTTCAATCGCGGCGCACTGCTTCCCGACCCCAACGGAGTTCTGGCCGGCGCCGGAAAGTTGATTCGCCATATCCATATCCAAAACGAGCGCGACTTGAGCCGTCCATACCTCCGGCGCTACATACAGGCCGCAATCGAACAGCTCGGTGGACCCCCGGCAACGGCATCCGGCAGTGGGCGCAAGACCGCAACTGCGGCCAGCCGACGACGCCGCTGAAACAAGGCAATTTTCAGTCCAAACCCTCCGCTCGCCGATTTGCAGCCGCCATTCGCCGATCTCCCATCGAATTGGACTCTTACCACTGCTATCCTCGGATCGTGGGAACAGGCGACCAGTTCGAAAACGATCTAAAGGCCAAGATCCATCGCGACGTTCATGATCGAATTCAGGCGAAGATGGATCGGATGCATGATCGAATGAGCCGGCGTCACCACGGCGGCGGGGGAATCGTCATCGGCGGACTTATCGTCGTGATCGGCCTGTTCATCCTGCTGGACAACCTCGGAATCGTTCGGGTCCACGATGTTTGGCGCTACTGGCCGGTGCTGCTGATCGTTTATGGCGTTTCCCGGCTTCTGGATGCGCACGCTCCGTCCGGATATCTGTGGGGCGGCATGGTCTCGCTCATCGGCGCCTTAGTCTTGCTCGACAACCTCGACATCGTCACCTTCAATTTCGACCTGATTTGGCCTCTCCTGTTGATCGCCTTCGGCTTGAGCATGCTGCTCCGCTCCATGGACCGAAAAAAATCTTGGGCGACGGCAGCAGGTCCCATTGACGCCGGTTCCAGCTGCAACGCTTACGCCGTATTCGGCGGCAGCAAGCGGAGGATCAATTCATCCGATTTCCGGGGCGGCGACGCGGTCGCGGTGTTTGGAGGCGTCGAATTCGACCTCCGTGGCGCGACCATGACCGTTGACCAGGCGATAATCGACGCGAACGTGGTCTGCGGCGGTCTGGAAGTTCGCGTTCCCGAGAGCTGGACCATTATCAATCGGGCCGTGACTATCTTCGGCGGCGTCGAAGACAAGACCGCGCAATCCAAGCTGGAACCAAATGCCAAATCCCCGCAATTGGTAATCACCGGATCGGTGGTCTTCGGCGGCATCAGTCTGCGCAACTAATCAGGCCAATCCTTTATGCATCCGCTGCTTGCCAATCGAGGCAGGATCGCCTTATATCTGCTGGTTTGGCTTCCGCTCGCTGGATTGCTGGGCTACCTGCTGTCGGTCACCGGCCAACTCCCCCTGATCGAGGCGGAATCCCTGGCACTGCCCCTCTGCCTGGTTTATGCGTTCATCTGTCTGTCGCCGTGGTATCTCTGCCGCGTGCTGCCTTTGGGTCCTTCCCAACTCACCAAGCTGCTGGTGAACCACAGTGCCGCGGCGGTTGCGGCGGCGCTGCTTTGGGTCGTACTTGCCAAGCTGCTGGCGCTCGGCTTAAGCCGCCGCTTTGCGCAGCTCGATCAGCGGTTCAGCCCGCAGCTTCCGCTGCTGTTCGGCATCGGCGTCCTGCTATATCTGCTCGCGGTAGCGCTGCATTACGTCTTGCTTTCCGTCGAAACGTCGAAAGAGGCCGAGACCCGCGAACAGGAAGCTCGCACTCTGGCGCGGGAGGCGGAACTGAAGGCGCTCAAGGCGCAGATCAACCCCCAATTTCTCGTCAATCGCCTCAATTCGATCAGCGCCCTGGCCACCTTGGATGGCGTTCGCGCCCGCGAAATGTGCATCAAGCTCTCGGATTTTCTTCGCAACACGCTCAGCTTGGGTGAACGCTCCAGCATTTCGCTCAGAGAGGAACTAGCCCTCGCCAAGTCCTATCTGGATGTCGAACAGGTGCGCTTCGGCCCCCGGCTGAGGACGGAATTTCAAACCGGCGCAAATTGTGACGGCTGCGTGGTGCCCCCTTTGTTCCTGCAGCCGCTGGTAGAGAACGCCGTTAAGCACGGGATCGCGGGACTGGTGGACGGCGGCACCATCCGGCTGGAGGCCACTTGCGGTCAGGGGCGCTTGCGCGTGAAGGTCCAAAACCAATTCGATCCGGACGCTCCTCCGTCGGAGCGGCGCGGGCTGGGCCTGGGGAACGTACGTGGCCGCCTGCGGGCTCTTTACGAACAAGAGGCCCGGCTCGACGCCCGAGCCGCCGGCGACCAGTTCATCGTCGAAGTGGAGCTGCCCTGCGCCGCACACGAGTAACATGCCACATAAGTAAGATGGAGATGATCATGCCCGATTCGCTCGCCGCCGACACTCGCATCGCGCACTATCGAGTGCTCTCCGAGCTCGGGCAGGGCGGCATGGGCGCAGTCTATTTGGCCGACGACACGCGGCTCGGGCGGCACGTCGCCCTCAAAATTCTGCCGCCGGATGTCAGCAGCGATCCGGACCGGATGCAGCGCTTCATCCAGGAAGCCAAATTGGCCTCGTCTCTCACGCATCCCAATGTCGCCTATATCTACGAAATCGGCCAGGACAAAGACTATTGGTTTCTGGCCATGGAGTACGTGGAAGGCCAGACGCTAAGCGCGCGGATCGCCGAAGGCAAGCTTAGTATTCAGGAAATCGTCCACATCGGATGCCAGGTGGCCGACGCCTTGGACGACGCACACTCCAAGGGGATCGTCCATCGCGACATCAAACCCGCCAATCTGATGCTGACGCCGCGCGGTCATGTGAAGGTGCTGGATTTCGGACTCGCGAAGCTTCAGCACGCCGCCAAAGACGAGACACAACTGCTGACCAGCGTAGGCACGGTAATGGGGACAGCCGCCTACATGAGCCCGGAACAGGCGCTCGGCCGGGATGTGGATCAGCGCAGCGACATTTTCAGTCTCGGCGTGGTGCTGTACGAAATGGCCGCCGGCAAGCTCCCGTTCTCCGGCGCCAACGCGCACGAGACCATCGCCCGCATCCTGCAAAGCCAGCCCGACGCGGTGGCGCGAT
The DNA here is from genome assembly GCA_050012195.1 of Bryobacteraceae bacterium. GTDB lineage: Bacteria > Acidobacteriota > Terriglobia > Bryobacterales > Bryobacteraceae > Palsa-89. The sequence goes on from JBEKHQ010000102.1 coordinate 3,201, forward strand.
TTAACTACGAAGCGCCGGAAGAGTTCGATCGCGTCATCCGGAAATGCCTGGAAAAGGAGCGCGAGCGCCGCTACCAATCGGCGCGCGATCTGCTCGTTGATCTGAAGAATATCGAGCGTGATTCCAGTTTCCGCCCAAGCCTGGTCACGTCCGTCGCATCCGCGGGACAGCCTCTGAGGGCTGTCATCGTCGACGACGAGGAGCTCGCGCGGGGACTATTGCGCGAATACGCGCACTCCCACGACGGCGTCGAGGTGGTGGCGGAATGCGCCAATGGTTTCGAAGCCGTGAAGGCCATCGCGGAGCATAAGCCGGATCTGGTGTTTTTGGACGTGCAGATGCCTAAGTTGGACGGCTTCGAGGTGTTGGAACTAATCGAGCGCGAGGTCGCGGTGATTTTCGTGACGGCCTACGATCAATACGCCATGAAAGCCTTCGACGCGCATGCCGTGGATTATCTGCTGAAGCCCTTCAGCCTGGAGCGATTCGAGAAGGCGGTGGAACGCGCGCGCGAACGTTTGGGAAATAAACTGCCGCCTCCCGCCGAACTGGCGCGGGAAGCCCGTCCGCCCCAGCAAGCCCTGCAAAGAATCGTCGTCAAGGACGGCGCCCGCGTGCATATCATCCCCGTGGACGCCCTCGACTACGCCGAAGCCCAGGATGACTATGTTTCGCTTCACAGCCATGGGAAGGGCTATCTGAAGCAGCAAACCATATCCAGCTTGGAAGCCGCTCTCGATCCGCAAAAATTCGTGCGGATCCACCGTTCCATTCTTGTGAACCTGGAAAGAGTGGCCAAGATCGAACCGTATGCGAAGGACAGCCGCGTGGCGGTTCTGTCCGATGGAACGCAACTCCCGGTGAGCCGGGCCGGATACGACCGCCTGAAAGCCCTGCTGGGCGAACGATTCTAGAATTTTGGATCAGCCCGCCAGCGGCGTTTTCGCTTGCCAGTGTACGTCGGCCACGCCCGCTTCGCGCAACGCGCCACGATCGGCGACGATCATCAGCCGGGCGCGAGCGGCGCCGCTATAGGTGCGAATCGGCGAGGTCCAGATGGCGGCCTCAATCTGGTGCCCCCGGTGGTGCAGGATCGGGCCGTCAAGGGCGAAGGGGAGACGGAAACCCAGTACTTCGTCGCGCTTCCAACCCAGCATGCCTTCCGCAGCCGCGTTCCAATAGGTGACCGCGCCATTCATGTTGACCGCGAACGTAGCCAGCGGGGATGCGTCGAACACCGCGTGCGCGGCCTGCGATAGCATGCCTGATCCGGAGCCTGGGTCCACCACCTTCTCGTTGGCCTCCACTAATCGAAGACACGCCTTGGCGCTGATGCGCTCCCGGCTCGAAAACCTCAGGATGAGCGCCGCCACCATGCATAGCCCGGCGATCAAGAAGTCCGACCAATCGTCCAGGCGTCGTATGTTGTGAAATACGATGCCGGAATCTTTCAGTACGCGCAGCGCCTCGTAGATCGCGATCAGGCCCAGGAGCCCCGTCAACATCTTGTCGAGCTTGCCCTGCTGCCTGCCCGTCAGACGAATGCACCACAAAATGGTCAGCAGGCACAGGCATAGCGCGAGCGCCATTAGCGGACTGGCCCGAAATATTTGCACCAGATACAAGTCTGTGTCCTCGGTCTCTCTGCCGTTGCAATCCAGTGATCGGACATTCCCTGAGCATTTTCACAGTGGAAACACTTTAGTTGGCACCGGGAGTCGCCTTATTCCGGACTAAGGCGACCGCCCTAACTCCTCACAGCGCCGCTGACCGGCCCGAAACACGGGCGTTAGAATAAGGTATGTCTGATGCACTCCGTATAGCCGATCGGGAATTCCACTCGCGCTTGTTCGTGGGCACTGGAAAGTATCGAAGCTTCCACGAAATGGCGCGCTGCCACACCGCATCCGGGGCCGAAGTGGTCACTGTCGCGGTGCGCCGCGTCAATCTCACCGACAAGTCGAAGGAATCTCTGATCGACTATATTGACCGGTCGAAGATGTTCATCCTTCCGAACACCGCCGGCTGTTATACCGCCGACGAAGCCGTGCGGACGGCGCGGCTCGGCCGGGAGGTGGGTCTGTCGAATTGGGTAAAACTCGAAGTGATCGGCGATCAGAAAACCTTGTTCCCGGACAACGAGGGCTTGCTCGAAGCGACGCGCGTTCTAGCCAAGGAGGGCTTCGTCGTTCTGCCTTACACCAACGATGATTTGGTGAACGCGCGCAAACTGATCGATGCCGGCGCAGCGGCGGTGATGCCCCTGGGGGCGCCCATCGGCTCGGGCTTGGGCATCCAGAATACGACCAATCTGCGAATTCTGCGCGAAACCATCACCGAAGTCCCGCTGATCGTGGACGCCGGAGTGGGAACGGCGTCCGACGCCGCGATCGCCATGGAACTGGGTTTCGAAGGCGTATTGATGAACACGGCGATAGCCGAAGCCGAGGACGCGGAAAAGATGGCGACCGCGATGAAGCTGGCTGTGGAAGCGGGCCGGCTAGCCTACCTGGCGGGTCGGATGACGAAAAAGCTGTACGCCAGCGCGAGCAGTCCGTCGGCGGGCGTGCTGCGGTAAAGTCCGCTTTTTACCCAGCGCGCCGCCCGCCCTTGAGCGGCCCTTTTGGGGCATTCCAGGCTCTAGGGTTTTAAGGCCATGGCGAAAACCTTCACGTTTTTGTTGCCCGGCAGGGTGATGCTAGTCACCGTCTTGCTGTTGTTCAGATTGAACGTGTAACCATACAACTGGAACGGGCGATTGTCCTCGGTTCCGTTCGCGGCGTTTCGATAGGGCATGCTGAGCGCGGTGAGTTCGCCCGCGTAGTTGCCTGGAGTAAACCAATCGCTGAGACTTTGCGTAAAGGTTACGCTGGTCCCATCGCTGTATGTGACCTCGAACGGCTGCGAGAGCTGCGCGCCATTTACTCCGGTTGCGAGCACCAGCAGGCTCGAGTATTGTCCCGGTGGCAGCGCTATGGCGCTGGTCGATCCGCTCACGACGTCGGGCTGGCCGGCGGCGCCGAGTTGAAACAAGACGCCGCTGAAGGTTTGGGTGGCCTGCAGCAGTGTGCCGGAATATGCATAACCGATGCCATCCAGCCCACCGCCGGTAAACGGCTTGCCGTCAATCGTGATTCCGACGCCATTGAACGCCTTAGAAAGGTTCACCTGTGCCGCGGCCACGTTCACCGCGCCCGTTAGGGTAATCGCAAGGACGACGACATCCCGATTTTGCGGGAGCGCGATGGAACTTACCGTCTTGGCGACGTTCAGGTTGAAGGAATAGGCGTAGAGATAGAAGACCCGGCCGTCTGTCGTTCCGGTGCTGTTGTCACGATAATTCGTGGCCAGCGCTTTCGATTCGCCGGGATAGTTCTGCGGCGTGTACCAATCGCTCAAGCTCTGCGTGAATGACGCCGTCGTACCGTCCGTATACGTTACGGTAAACGTCTGACCGGCCTGATTGCCGTTTACGCCCGTCGCCAGCATTTTGAGCGTAGTAAACTGCCCTGCGGGCAGCGTTACCGTCTGTTCGCTCGCGGCGTCGGGTAAGCCCATCGGCCCCAGACCGAATACGGTTCCGCCCACAGTCTGGCTCGCGCCGAGCAACGCGCCCGAGTAGGAGCGGCCGAGTGAATCCAAACCGCCGCTGGTAAACGGAAGGCCGTCCACCGCACTGCCGGATACGTTATACGACGGCGACAGATTAACCGCCGCCGTCCCGGCGCTGGGCGCAACCACTTTCAGGGTTATGGCCGACGAGTGGCTCAAGCTGCCTGACGTCGCTAGCAGGCTCACTTGCGACGTGCCCGCCGCCGCGGAACTGCCGGCCGTAAACAATACTAGGACGACACCCGGGCCGGCTGCGCTAAAAGAGGCGGTGACTCCGCTCGGCAGTCCCGAAGGCGACAGCGTCACGTTGCCCGTGAATCCGTTCAGCGGAGTTAAGGAGATTGCGGTGGCTCCCTGTGCTCCCTCCACGATCTGCAAGCTGGCTGGCGCGAGCCCGATCGCGAAATCCGGCGGAGACGTAACCGTCACCGTCATCGTGACCGATGCTTTTAGACTCCCCGAGGTACCGGTGATAGTAAACTGCGACGCCTTTAACGCGGTAGAGCTTGCCACGGTAAGCGTCAGAGTGCTGGTTGCCGCCGTGCTAGAAGGACTGAACGACGCCTT
>JBEKHQ010000103.1:0-7321 GCA_050012195.1 Bryobacteraceae bacterium
CGATGCCGGTAATGGAGTTGATGGTGTTGATGGCCGACAGGCCGTCCGCGCCGCCGAGCGTGGCCGCGCGCGCCACAGCGCGGATATCGGAAATGTTGGGCGTCAGCTTCACCAGCACCGGAGTGCGCGCGGCTTCCTTCACCCAACGCGTAATCAGCTCGGTATATTCGGGCACTTGCCCCACCGCGCTGCCCATGCCGCGCTCGCTCATGCCGTGCGGGCAGCCGAAGTTGAGCTCCAGACCGTCGGCGCCCGCGTCCTCGGCTTGCCGAACGATCGTGTGCCAGGACTCGCGTTTCGATTCCACCATCAGCGACGCGATCACGGCGTGGTTCGGGTAGCGCTTCTTCACTTCCGCGATCTCGCGGAGATTTACATCCAGCGGCCGGTCCGTGATCAGCTCGATGTTGTTCAAGCCCATCATGCGCTGGCGGCGCCAATCCAGAGAAGAATATCGCGAGGAGACGTTGACGATCGGCTCGCCCAGGGTCTTCCACACCGCTCCGCCCCAGCCCGCGTCGAAGGCGCGCATTACCTGTTCGCCACAATTGGCCGGCGGACCGGAGGCCAGCCAGAACGGGTTCGGGCAACGAATCCTGCCCGCGAATACAGTGGTTAGATCAGCCATTGCGCTCATCCAGCGATTTTGCGATCGCGATTCCCGCCCGCATTCCCGCCGCCACCGCGTCCACCACTTCGCGGCCGCCGTTCACGCAATCGCCACCCGCATAGTAGCGGGGATTCGCAGTTTGCCCCGTCTCCGGATCCACCACAACCGCTCCATTGCGCACTTCGACACCCCGGAACCGAGCTAGAAAATCCAGCAACCGCGACTGCCCAATGGCCTCGATCACCATGTCGCACTCAATCAGGAAATTGGAGCCATGGACCGGTTGGGGCTGGCGGCGTCCGGATGCATCGGGAGCGCCCAGATCCATCCTGACGCACTCGACTGCGCCCACGCTGCCGGCAACTTTGCCGGGTAGAATGGCCACCGGCTGTGTCTGAAACCGGAACTCAACTCCTTCGACCTTCGAGTGCTCGTACTCGAAGAGGAATGCGGGCATTTCGCGCTCGCTCCTCCGGTAGATGGTCGACACTTGGTCGGCGCCCAGCCGCTTAGCGGCATTCGCGGCGTCGATGGCGGTGTTGCCGCCGCCGATCACCGCGACCTTGCGGCCAACTTGAATCCCTTGCGTCGTCTTGTAATCGGCGATGAAGCGCAGCGCATCCACCACGCCCTCGAGATCCTCCCCGGGGATTCCCAGCGGCTCGTTGGGCCCAAGTCCGACGGCGATAAAGATCGACGCATAGTCGCGTTCGAGATCCGCAAGCGTCAGATCCGTCCCGACGGTCACGCCGAAACGGAACTCGACGCCCATCGATTTCACCAGTTCCACTTCGCGCAGGCTGTCGCGCGGCCGCAGCTTGTACTCGGCCACGCCATACGTGTTCAATCCGCCGGCGAGCGGGCGGCTTTCAAAAATCGTGACCGGGAAGCCGTGCTTTCGCAATTCCGCCGCGCAGGCGAGCGTCGCCGGACCCCCTCCGATACAGGCTACTCGAGACGCCTTGGCGATCGCAGCGGGCGAGGGAAGCGAAGCGCCACTGTCGTAGAAATAATCCATCGCGCGACGCTGGAGGCGTCCGATTTCGATGGGCTGGCGATTGTGGCGGTTGAGGACACAAGCGCCTTCGCACAGCACTTCGACCGGGCAAACGCGCGCGCAGCTTGCTCCCAAGATATTCGCGTCCAAAATAGTCAGCGCTGACCCGCGCAGGTTGCCGGTCGCGATCTTTTGGATGAAGCGGGGCACATCGATGTGAGTGGGACATGCGGAGGTGCAGGGCGCGTCGAAGCAATAGAGGCAGCGCGCCGCCTCCACTAGCGCCGCCTGGGGATCGAGGGGCGGATGAATTTCCGCGAATCGCCGGCCGATTTCATCGCTGGCCCACAACCCCATGCATGTACTTTAACAGCCCGCCCAACCGAAACGAGCGCTAGATCGCTCGGTAGTTGAACACGATCGCTTGGACTTGCGGATCGTCCAGCAAATCGGTCATCTCGATTTCCGCCGGCGCCCAAATTTCACGCGGATTGCGGACCCGGCTTTGACAGGTGGCCGTGCGGCTCTGGCCGTCCAAGAGCCGGGAAAAAACTTGTTGGAAACGATCTCGATCGTCCGGATGAATGAAAAGCAGCACGGACTGCCCCGCGACATCCGCATCGGAGTGGCCGAACGCGGCATGGACCAGTCGCAGGACCATCATTTTGGGCGTCACCAGCAGTATCCCTTCCTGGCTCTTTCTCAAAAGAACCTCGAAGAGATGTGTGTTCCTCTGAATGCTCTCATCAAGCCGGCGGAGATTCAGAATTTCGACTTCCTGCGTAGAAATGCGGTCGAGAAGATGGCGAACTATCGCGTCTTCCGGCGGCTGGGGAAGGAGGCAGCCCTCGCAGTTGTTTCCGACATGTGGTTCAAACATAATCTCTCGAAAATTGGGTTGCGGTGAAGGCTTCCAGCCTCTTCAGCAGCGCGTCCAGGGGCGAAGTCACCGGCAGCACCGACCAACTGGCGGAAACCGGAATCAGGACGCTGCGCTGGCCGAGTTCGACGGTGCTTTCAAGCCGGTCGTCGGCGAAACGCCGGACTGCGGACCGCACCTGATCGATTCGCTCCGGTCTGTCAAGAACAGCCAGAAGGCAGGGACCGTGCCAGCGAAACAGCTGGTCGCGCGAGGTCAGATTCTTACGGAAATGATCCGCTGTTATCCCCAAAATCCGATCGCCCACCGTGTAGCCGAAGCGCGCGTTGACCGCCTGGACTCGATTGACTACGGCCACCAGGAGAAACTTGCCATCGGGGGAATCTACCGCGGTCCGGATCGCCACCGAAGCCCGCCCTTCGCCTGGAAGTTGGGTGGCTGTGTCCACGTCGGGCTGCGATTCGGATGGCGCGGGTTGCTCCCCTGTTCCTTTCAACTCCTTCCGGAGACATGCGAGCGCTTTCTGTCCGTCCACCTTCCGTCTTTGGGTTTCCTCTCGGACCGCCTTCAGACACTCACCGAGCCTGTTTTTCAGAACCTTTATGTCGTCCACCCGGCTGGCGGCCTCGATGGACTTTTCGATTTCCTCTAGCTTGGAGACGGACGCATTTTGGTGGGCCCCGATGGTGATCACCGTCTGGGTCAGCATGGAAATCATCTTTTGGAACTCTGAAGTCTTGTGGCGGACAAACGTGCTGGTTCGACGGTTGTAGTCTTCCATGGCCCGCAAGGCCCCACCCACCAAGAGGTATAGATCCGGAAACAGGGTCTCTGCATTAAGGCGGCTGGCAAACTGGTCGATGTCGGCCCGAAACCGTTCGTAGTCGCTTTTGTCCCCTTCCACCGCATGCAGCGCGATGGCCTGCATAAATAGATCGACGATGCGAGGGTAGGGGTTCTCGGCCACGGGGGCTCCCTCCCGGGAAAGATGATTTCGCAACGATAATATCCTCGATTGGGCTGCCGACATGGCTTCCTACGGGATTCTCATCGGAGAAACCGGATAGGTCTTGAATACAAAAGAAGCTCGCCGTCCGCCGGATGGTATTCTCGGGATGAAGGCGCTTGGATGAGTTGGCGGAAGAACCTCTGGCGATCGGGATGCCTGTTCGGTTTTTTCGGAGCCCTCTATGCCTTTCAACACCCGTTCCGTCAGTACCCCGGCGTGGAGTACTATTCGTTCGAGCTTACGCCCGATTGGCAAGAGAAGACCGAATGGGCGTTTGCGCGCTTGATGTACCCGCCGGGGCCGAATGACGGCTATCGCGGCCGCTTCGACGGCGATTGGAGACAGGGCTTGTCGCTTTGGACGCAGGATTATCCGCGGGCCGACCGGCATTTTTCCGAAGCGGTTCGACGGCTGACGCGCCTGCATGTGCGCTCCGTCGAGCAACCCGTGAGCCTGGAGGACGGAGACGATGTGTACAACTGGCCGTGGCTTTACGCCGTCCAAGTGGGCGAATGGGGGCTGACCGAGCAGCAAGCGAAAGTCATGCGGGATTATTTGCTCCGGGGCGGTTTCTTCATGGCCGACGATTTTCACGGAAATTACGAGTGGCAGATGTTTGAGCGAAGAATCCGTTACGTCTTTCCCGACCGGCCCATCGTGAATATCCCGGACGACGATCCGATCTTCCATACGGTTTTCGATTTGGACGACCGGTTTCAGGTTCCTGGAGCGGAACACCTGTACGCAGGAGCCAAGAATCCGGGCGACGGCGGTATCGGGGCGCATTGGCGAGGCATCTACGACGACAAGGGCCGGGTGATGGTCGCGATTTCCTACAACTCCGATCTCGGCGACGCCTGGGAGTGGGCCGACAGCCCTCGGTATCCCGAGAAATTCTCGGGCCTGGCGATTCGCATCGGCGTGAACTACATCGTCTATGCGATGACGCACTGAGGCCGGGCTTCAGGGGCGAGCCAGCTCGTCCTGGCGCGCGCGCATTTCCGCTCGCGCCTCGCGATTGATTTCGCCGATCTTCGCGCCGGTGGCCACCGAATCGATAAATCCCACGATCACCAGCGGCAAAGTGACCACGCCCCACAGGATGAGCGTGAAGCGCCGCGCCATGGCCTGCTGCACTCCGAATAGAGTGAGGCCGAGGGTCGACAAAACCTGAAAGAAGCCCACGTTGCCGGGCGCCTGCGGGGCGGCCGAACCTAGCCGCAGGAGCACCATTAGGGCGGCGGCGCCCTTCCAGGAAGCCTCGTCCAGGCCATAGGCTTGCATCACCGCGTAGATGGGCACCACCTGCATCAGCAAATGCGGCACGCTGACCAGGAAGGAAAGATAGAGAAAGCGCGAATGGCCGATGCGATGCAGATCTTCGATGAAGACGTGGGCCCAGGAGAACATGCGCGCGTCCAACAACGCGTCCAGCGCCTGCTGGCGCCAGTACATAGCCACGGCCAGCACGGCGCCGCAAACCAGCAGCAACAGGCCAAGGAAAATACTCGCGTCGGTCAGCAACCCGAGAATCCGCGCCTGGCCGTGGCTCAGGGGAAAGTGCCGTAAGTACCGGAGCGAATAGAACAGGCCCGCGATCAGTAGAACGCCATCGAAAATTCGCTCGATCAAGGCCGAGGCCAGCGTTACCGAAATCGGAATCTCGCTCCAGCGGGTCAGCAAAAAGCAACGGATCAGTTCGCCGGCGCGCAGCGGCAAGACTTCGTTGGCGAAGAGTCCGACAAATATGGCGCGGGTGGAATTGGCGAGCGAAGCCGGTCCTACCGGACGCAGCAACAGGCTCCAGCGGCAGCCTTGAATCACGTAGGCGGCGACGTCGGCGGCCACTCCGAGCGCCACCCAACGCCAGTCCAGCTCGCGGATTTCTTCCCAAAGTTCGGTCCAACTCACGCCGTGCAGCGCCCATCCCAGGCACGCCAGCGACACCAGCAGCGTCACCAAAGTGAAAATGCGGGTTCTAAGCCGGCTTACCGGCGCGGGCGGGACCATATGCCGACCACCATCATAACTTCTTGAAGGCGAGCACCGCGTTCAATCCTCCGAACGCGAACGAATTGGAGAGCGCGAACTCCGCCTGCGAGCTGCGTGCCTGATTGGGGATAACGTCCAGATCGCAAGCCGGGTCCGGTTCGTTGTAGTTTGCCGTGGGCGGCATCAAGCCGTGATGCAACGCGAGCAGCGTGGCGACGGCTTCGATCGCTCCGGCCGCGCCGAGCGTGTGGCCATGCATCGATTTGGTGGAACTGACGGCCAGCCGCTCGACATGTTTTCCGAACACCGCGCGGATGGCGCTGGTCTCGGTGGCGTCGTTGGCTTGCGTCGCGGTGCCGTGAGCGTTGATGTAACCGATCTCGGCCGGAGAAATGCCGCCGTCAACGAGCGCGGCGCGCATGGCTCGGGCCGCCCCCTCCGGCGATGGCTGCGTGATGTGAAAGGCGTCGGAGGACATGCCGAAGCCGACGATCTCTCCATAGATTTTCGAGCCACGGGCGCGAGCGTCGTCCCAGCGCTCGAGCACCAGCATCGCGCCCGCATCGCCCAATATCAGACCGCGCCGGTCGCGGGAAAAAGGCCGGCACGTGTCGGGTGAAACGATGCGCATCGCTTCCCAAGCTTTCAAGAATCCCAGACTGAACACCGCTTCGCTTCCTCCGGCGATGGCCATCCGCGCCGCGCCGGAGCGCACCATCCAGAAAGCCTGCCCGATGGCGTGATTCGAGGAGGAGCAAGCCGTGGACACGGTGTAGGTGGGTCCCACGATGCCGGTCTCGAGCGAGATTCTGCTGGCGGCGGCGTTCTCCATGCCGCGCGGGATGGTCAATGGATTTACGCGCGGAATGTTCTTCTGATACAGGTTGACGAACCCGTCGTCCTCGGTGGATTGCCCGCCGGCGCAGGAACCGGTGACGATGGCCGCGCGCTCGCGCAGCGCGTCCGTCCATTGAACGGCGGCGTCCGAGATCGCTTCGCGCGCGGCAACCACGCCGTACTGCGCAAACCGGTCGAGCAGTCCGATCTCCTTCTCGTCGAAGTACCGCGCCGGATCGTAATCGCGAACTTCCGCGCCGTTTTGAAATCGAAGCAGGGCGCGATCCACGGACGTGAGCGGCGCGATCCCGCTCCGGCCCTCGGAAAGCGCCTTCCAGAAATCGGAGCGGTTGTGCCCGAGCGCCGAGATGACGCCCAAGCCGGTAACGACCACGCGGCTCGGCATTCTGGTAGCGGTTCCTAGGCTCTCACCGCCGCCTGGCCTCCAAGTTCCGGATCTAGCAGCTTGGCGATTCCATTGACGACGTCGCGCACCGAGCGAATGGTCTGCGCGGCATCGTCCGGGATGTTGATGTTGAACTCGCTTTCCACCGCGAAGAGAATGTTGATGCCGTCCAGCGAATCAATGCCCAGCTCCGCGAAGGTGCTGTCGGCGGTGACCTTGTCCTCGGTAAGATGCTGCGCGGATGCGATGATTCGTCTGACCCGTTCGGTCAGCTCTTCGTTGGACATAGGATTTCGCTCACCTTTTCGAAGTGCAAGCCTTGCTTCACCAATTTTGGCAGAACTTCGCGCACGGTTTCGAGCGTCACGCGGATGTCCGGTTTCGTAACGAGACGCCGACCGTCGTGGAGACAGAGAATCGCTCCATTCTCGGAGCCCCCAAGGACGCGCGGGATGACGCGATTTACTGGCCATTTCCAGTCGAGCGCGATGGTGGTCCACATGACGCCGAGGAGACCAAGCCGCTGCTGAGCTTCGCGTAATCCAAACCAGCGGACGCCGTAGGGGGCGCGGAAATACTGGGGCCGGATG
>JBEKHQ010000104.1:0-7871 GCA_050012195.1 Bryobacteraceae bacterium
GATCGCGATTAGCTTGGATGATCGCCTCGTAGCGATTCATCCCCGTCGCGAGCAGTCCATTGGTGTGGTCGATCTGCAGAATCGCATTCTTTTTCACGATTCCGAACAGCAGCAGCATACCCAGAGCCGAAAACACGTTGATGGTCTGGCCCGCAATCAGCAGCGACAAAATTCCGAACGGAATCGCGAGCGGGAGCGTCAGCAGAATCGTGAACGGATGAATGAAGGACTCAAACTGCGCCGCCAGCACGATATACATGAAGATGAACGTCAGCCCGAACGCCAAGCCGAAATAATAGGCGGTGCGGCCGAGCTCCTTGCTGGTGCCTTGCAGTCCGGTGCCGTATCCGGGATCCATATGAATCTGCTTCGCCAGGCCGTTCATCGCTCCGATCACCGCGCCTTGCGAGCCGCCCGGCAACACGTTCGCGCTGAGCGTGACTTGACGCTGGCGGTCCAGCCGGCTGATGCTGGATGGCGCAGTCCCGTTTTGAATGCGCACCACTTGATCCAGGGGAACCCAGCCCTGCTTGTTCGTGGAGAAAACAGTTAATTTCGAGAGCCCCTCGATACTGGTTCGGAACTCGCGCGCCGCGCGCAGGCGGACATCGTATTCCTCGCCGCCGGAGGGAAACGTCGACACCACTTGACCGGTTCCGGCTTACCGAACACCAGCGTGCTATCCACGTCGGTGACAAACGGCGTGCTCCTCATCTTTTCCATCATGGCCTGGGAATATTCGTTCAACTTCTCGAGATCCGGACCCGTCAGCACGTATTGCACGTCCGCTTGACCGCCGCCCGCGCCGCCAGTCTGCAAGACGGCCGTCTTGAGGTTGGAGGGATAGTTCTTCATGAGGTTGCGGGTGCGCACCATCAAATCCTGTTGCGAGAGACGCCGCTTGTCCTGATCCACCAGCCGGACGTAAATCGACGCGTGATTGACCGCGCCCACCGTCACCTCTCCAAATCCGCCGTTGGTTTGGCCGATCGACGTCAAGGTGTGCACCACGCCGGGAAGTCCACGAATATCGCGTGCGATGCGCTCTGCGATGGTCATCGTACCCGCGAGCGACGTGCCTTCGGGAGGGCGCACGGAAACCGTAAATTCGGAACGGTCGTCATCCGGCACGAAGCTTTTTCCAACCAGAAGGAACAGCGGAACCGTGCTGAACATAACTGCCAAGCTCAGCGCGACAATCGATTTGCGATGGGCCATCGACCACACCAGCATTCTGGTGTAATAGCGATCGAAGAATTGGAATAGCTTCGAATCCTTCGAGCCGTGGTGGGCGGCTATCTCCGACTTGGGTGGAATCTTGATGAAGCGCGAGCTGAGCATCGGCGTCATGGTGAAGGACACCAGTAACGACACCGCGATCGCGAAAGATGCCGTAAATCCGAACGAGGACATGAATCGCCCGACAATGCCGCCCATGAAGCCGATCGGCAGGAAGACGGCCAGCAGCGATAGCGTCGTCGCCATCACGGCCAGACCGATTTCGCGCGTTCCTTCGATGGCGGCTTGGAACGGCGGCAGGCCTTTCTCTTCCATGTAGCGGTAGATATTCTCAAGCACGATAATGGCGTCGTCGATCACCACGCCCACCATGAGCGTGAGCGCCAGCATCGTGATTTGATTCAGGTCGAGTTTCATCACGGCCATCAGCGCAAACGTCGACACGATTGAGGTGGGAATGGCGATGGCCGAGATCAGCGTGGTGCGGATATTCGCCAGGAAGATGTAAATAATCAACGCCGCCAGGATGCTTCCTTCGATCAGATGCCCTTCGAGGGAATGCAGGGCGCTCTCGATAAAAAGAGATTGATCGTTCACGATTTCGAAGCGAAGATCCTTGGGAAGCAGCACCTGGATCTCCCGGAGCCGCGCTTTCAGGCCTTCCGCAGTGGCAACCGTGTTCTCGCCCGATTGCTTGCTCACGGTTAAAGTTACCGCCGAAGCTCCGTCCAGTCGCGACGCCGTGGTGGGCTCTTCCTCGCTGTCTTCCGCGTGACCGATATCGCGCAGCTTGACTACATAGGGACCGCGCGTCGCGATCGCGATTTCGTCGAATTGCGCCGGATCGATCAAGCGGCCCAGGGTGCGAACCGACAATTCCCGCTCGCCCGCGTTCACGCTGCCGCCCGGCAACTCCATATTTTGCTGGCGGAGCGCATTGGCCACGTCCACCACCGAAAGGTTGTAGGCGCGCATTTTGTCCGGATCCACCCAGACGCGGATTTCGCGCTTCAAGCCGCCGACCAACTGGATCGAGCCTACCCCGGCAATGTTTTCCAGCCGCGGCTTGAGTTGCTTGTCGGCGATCTCGGTAACCTCGCGCAGCGGGCGCGGAGAGGAAACCACAATCTGCAAAATGGGCGTGGCGTCGGGATCCATCTTCTGCACCGACGGCGTCTTGGCCGTTTCCGGCAGGTCCGGAATCACCAGGTTGACTTTGTCGCGGACTTCCTGCGCGCCCACGTCGCCATTCTTGTCGAGAGAAAACTGAACCACCACGGACGAGGTTCCCTCAGCGGAAGTCGAGGTCAGCGAATCGATGCCGCTGATCGTGTTGATGGAGTCTTCGATCTTCTTGGTGATCTGCGTTTCAATCTCTTCGGCCGATGCTCCGGGATTCAAAACCGACACGACCACGGTAGGCAGGTCTACCTTGGGGAACAGGTCGAGCCCCAATGTGAAAAACGAGAAGACTCCCACCACCATCAGCGCCAGAACCAGCATGGTAGCGAAGACCGGACGGCGCACACACACCGCGGCTAACTTATGCATGGCCTGCTATCCCTTCCCCGTCGCATTCGTGGCGCGCGCCTCCGCCGGTTTGGGCTGGCCCAAGATCGCCACGGTCTCGCCATCGTAGAGATCTTGCAAGTGATCGGTGGCGACGATCGCGCCCGGCGCAAGCCCGGAGAGGATCTGGATAAGGCCCCCATCCGGAGGGCCCAGTTGCACGACGGCCACGCGCGCCTTGCCCTCTCGAATGAAAAACACCTGCGATGAGTTCGTGCTCGGATCGGTGATCACCGCTTGTCGGGGCAAAAAGATTCCCGGGCTGGTGCCTGGAAGGAGAATCCGCGCCGTGGCGAACATGCCCGGCTTCAGCGCCAGATCGGTGTTGGGGAATTCGGCCTCGACGGTGAAGGTCCGAGAGTTAGAGTCCACCGACGGATTGATCGCGTTGACTCTGCCTTGAAAATCGCGTCCAGGGTAGCCGGGCACATTCGCCTCCACCGGCGCGGCGGCTCGCATCTTGGGCGCGTCCGATTCCGGAACCTGCAACTCCAGCTTGATGGGAGTGATGCGGAGAACGGTGGCGATCTTGGACGTCAACGCCACGTATTGGCCGCTCGCGATGGGCCGCGCGCTCACGTATCCGGCGAACGGAGCGCGAATCAACGTATCCTCCACCGCCTTGCGCGCCATGGCGGTCTGGACGCGCGCCCCGGATAGAGAAGCCTGCGCGGTCATCACTCCCTGAAAGTTCTGGCGAGCCGAGTTGAGAGCAGCCTCGTATTGCTGGTGCGCCGAGTTCGCCTGCGCCTGCGCGGTGTCGGCCGCAGTCCGAGCCTTCTCGAAAGCGCTCCGCGAGACGTCTCCGGTCTTGATCAGATTGTCGTACCGTTGCGCGTCCGCTTCCGCCAGCTTCGCCTGCGAGAGCGCCGATTCGTAGGCGGCTTTGGCCGATAACACTTCTGGAACGCTGTCGGCGTTGAAATTCTGCCCTTGCCCGAGACCGATGCGCGATTGCGCCTGTCGCAGAGCAGCCTCGCCCTGTTGTTCGGAAGCGAGCGCCTGTTCGAGACGCAATTGAGCATCCCGATCCTCCAGCCTCGCGATCACCTCTCCCTGTTTCACGAAGTCGCCCACATTCACGGGCGTATCGACGATCCGGCCGCCGGTTTCCGGCGCGACATCGGACGCTTCCTTCGCCACGAAGCTGCCCGTCACTTGAACCGCGGCGGCGACCTGGCGTGACGTAGCCTCGACAGCGGCCACAATGGGCGCCCGTGCAGGCGTAGGATCGGAGCTTCCGGCCTGCGCGGTTCCATTTCCAGATCCGCGGCAGCCGACCGCGAGCAACGCCACCGCCGCCGACGCCAGCGTCGCAACCATGCGCCCTTGAATTCTCATATTCTTCCGTTGCCGATCTTCGGGGCGGCAGCTTTGGCGTCCCGCTTCATAATCCCGCCCATCACCAGCGCGATGAGCTCCTCGATGACCGCCTCGTCCGCCAGACAGCGCTTCTTTCCGGCGAAGAGGTACTGTCCCATGGCGTAGTGCACTATCGATCCCAAGGCGAACATGACCACCACGCCTGGATCGCCCTTGCGGAAAGCTCCCTCTTTTTGGCGCAGCGCGACATATTCCATCAGGAAACTTCCCGTCGGCAGGACGAACCGCTCGCGGAAGAGGTGCGCCAGCAGATGACCTTCCAGCGCCGAATACAGCATGAGCCTTTGAAACGCCGGATCCTCTCGGAACGACGTCACGATCTGCTCGGCAAGGTGCCGGAACAATCCGGCGTCGTCGCGGCGGGACGCCAAAGCGCGAAGCTCCTCGATCCCCGGATCCGAGCCGTTCCTTCCCTTCATATCCAGGATGGCGTGGTACAGATCTTCCTTGCTCGCGAAATGACGGAATAAAATCGCCTCGCTGACTTCGGCGGCCGCCGCGATGTCCTTGGTCTTGGTGCCGCTGAATCCGTTGCGCGCGAAGGTGTCTATCGCCACTCGCAGAAGCTGGCGGCGCCGGTCTTCGCTGTGCATCTTCTTGGCGCGCGGAGTGGGAAGTGGTTTCGAAATCATGCCGCCGGACCCTTTATGAGTAAGTGCTCACTATCTACGTTAACACAGGAACTACGAGCCTTTTTGCCGGCGAGAATTAGGCCTATTGTGGCGGCGGCTGCGTGTGGAAGCGGCCGAACCATGCCGCCTTGCCGATCACATGGCCGTCCATGGCTTTCAGCAGATCCTCGCGCGTCGTGTTGGCCGGCAGATCCAGCTTCGTATCCAGAGCGTAGAACTCAAATACGTAATGATGCAGCGGCCCCGGACCGGCGCCCGGTCCAAAATAGCTGGGGGCCTGCCCGCGCATGGCATTAATGCCCGGACCGTTCCGCGTTCCGTCGCCCAGATCGCCCGACCCCAATCCCTCCGGCAGGCCCTTGGCCGTCCCGGGAATATTGAACGCCGTCCAGTGAAGCGTGTCGGTGGTCGTTTTGTTCGAGGAGTTCTCGATGTCGTGAAAAATCACCGCGTAGGTTTGCAAACCGTCCGGCGCGTTGGTCGGATTCGTTCCCAGGTTCCAGTGGAATTCGAAAGCCGGCGATTTGTTCTCGCCGCGGAAAGCGTTCTTCATGGGCACCTCGGCCCCGTCCGCCCACGCCGTCGAAGTGACCCAAAGCACTGGCCGTGGCGCAGCCGGAGCGCGTCCCCCCGCGGGCGCTTGCGCAATCGCCATCGCGGACCAGGACCCGACGACAATCGCCGACAGCAGACCTCTTTCGATTGCATTCATTCGCTTCTTCTCCTCAGAAAAAATCAATGTTCCGAAACTTCTCATCTTGTAGTTTATACGAGATGACGTCGCTCGTTAAAAACACTGGAACGTCCAGCCGCTCAGGTTCGCGTCGAACGCACCTGGACGCGTGCTAGAGTTCAATCAAGAGACGTGGGTGTGTTTTCGCGCGCTGCCTTTTCCCTTCTGATCGCCGTCTCGGCGCTCGGCGGTGGCCAATCCGATCCGAATGCGACCACTTCGTTTCGCGCGGATACGACGCTGGTATTGGTCCCAGTCGCCGTAACCGACAAATCCAACCGCTATGTTCTCGGCTTGGAGAAAGAGGATTTCCGGCTGTTCGAGGATGGCGCCGAACAAGCCATCTTGCACTTTTCCAGCGAGGACGCGCCCTTATCGATCGGCCTGATTTTGGATGTCAGCGGTAGTATCGGAGGCAAGCTGACCACCGAACGGCAAGCCATCCGGGAATTCCTCAAGACCTTGAACAGCACCGACGAGGCGTTCCTGGTGGAATGCAGCGATCGCGCGGAATTATCCGTTCCGTTCACCCGCCGTGCCGCGGAGATTGACGACAAGCTCGGCCTGACCACCTCGGGAGGCCTTACCGCGTTGCTCGACGCGGTGCATCTGGGGTTGCACGAGATGAAGAATGCGAAGAATCCCCGCAAGGCCCTGCTGATTATTTCCGATGGCGGCGACAACAACAGCTTGTTCTCTGGAAAGCAAATTCAGGAGCTGGTCCGTGAAGCCGATATACAGATTTTCGCCATGGGAGTGTTCGAGCCGCTGACTTTCGGCCTGAGCACGGCGGAACTCAGCGGACCTCGCGTACTGTCGGAGATCTCGGAGCAAACCGGCGGCCGGGCGCTTGCGGCCACCAATGCGAGCGACCTGCCGTCCATCGCGGCCCGGATCGGCCTCGAGCTGCGTAACCAATACGTTCTGGCCTATTCGCCGAAGAATAAAACGCCGGATGGAAAATATCGCAAATTGGAAGTCAAGTTGATCCAGCCCGACGCACTGCCGACTTTGAAGGCGCGCTGGCGGCTCGGTTACTATGCTCCCAGCCAGTGATTGGTTTGAGACCTTATCGGTGCCCGACGCCTACACGCACTCCCGCCGGACGGCTCGGCATGCTTCGAACGGGAGTAGCGGCGCGGGGAGTGGGGAAAACCGGGCTGGTTCGAATCCCGGACCCGATGCGGTACGGCGGGAATAGTATCGGACTCCCAAAACGATTGATCCCGTATACGGGAAAGGGCGAGGCGTAATAACCCGAATAAAGCAGCGGGTAGAATCCCACCGAGTTGCCGTATCCCAGGCCGTACAGGCCGAACGGCGTCACACCCAAAAGCGAACTGCCGATCATCGGATTGTAGGCCGAGAGCGGCAACGGCGGGATGTAACTGGACATGCCCATTGCCTGAAGATAGGCGGCGCGGTCATTCTGCCAGTCGTCGATGACGCCGGAAAGATCGGCAGTGTTGGCGGCATTCAGGTTATTCCGCGAGATGGAATCGTTACGCGATTTGCTCCAATCGTCCAGGTCGTCGACGGCGCCGTTGTCGAATCTCCGCGCAACCAGCTCCGCGGAGAACGGAAGAACATAGCCGGCGCGCACCGCCAGAGACCTTCCGTCCAACAGAACCTTGGCCTCGCCCGCATCCACCTTGAGCTCGGGCGGATTGGTTTCGAATCGATAGCGGCCCTGTTGCCCGATCCGGACCACGTAATCGCTATAGATGATCGTGACGGCGGAATTGGGCGATCCGTCCGCGGCATCCACGATCGCGGCGCCGTTGAGCAACCGGACGCGCGTGTCCACAAGGCGGTTGGAGACCATGCGGATGGCGCTGTCGTTCCCGATCCGGAGGAACGTTCCCGGGGTGAGCAGCACCTCCGCTCGTCCGTCTTGGGTCCGCAGTTCCGAGCCTTCCTTCATTTGATCGAACTTGGCGGCTCTTTGTTCCAGGCGCTGGTCGTCCAAAAATACTGAGCCATCCGTGAGTTGGATCAGGCCCGCGCGCGCGGATATCACGGGCTGAGCCGACGCTGACAGCCAGACAAACGGGGTGATGGCCAACGGGAGAAGAGACCGGCAGAACATGCGGAAGACCCCCATCCAGAATCCACCCTTTCCGAAGGTGTGTCAAGCGCAAACAGCGGCAAGTTTCCGCTCGTTCGCCGAGCCCGGTGTCATACTGGTTTTTATGAAGAATCGCATGATTCTCGCGACCCTGGTGGCTGCGCTGTCGCTAATTGCCGACTCGGGAGCCGGGCTGCGCTGGACCCCGCCCGCGACCTGGAAACCGGGCGCCGAGCGGCCGATGCGC
>JBEKHQ010000105.1:0-7294 GCA_050012195.1 Bryobacteraceae bacterium
TTGCTCTTTCGATTTCCGGCCGTTATAATTCGAGCCAATACAAGTATCAGATGCCGATCGTAAATCCGGCAGCCTCGCCGTTCGAGACGTGCTGGAAAAGCATCATAGCATGGAGGAGCCCGGACAGAAGCTAAGGCGAGTTAGAGAACGCCTCAACTTACGCGTTCGCGACGTTGAACAGGCCAGTCTGAAGATCGCCGACAAATATCACAACGACGAATTTGCGGTCCTGATTAACCGTGTTTCGGAGATCGAGAATCGCGGGTTGGTTCCAACGGTATTCAAGCTTTATTCACTGTGCGCGATCTATCGCTTGGATCTCCTGGAGGTCCTGGAGTGGTACGGAATCTCGCTGGCGCGCCTGCCCGCGGACTCCACTCTGGCGGAGGTTCCGAGCACGCATCCGGTTTCTTTTCAATCGTCTGCCCATGGCGAAGCGCTGCTTCCACTGGCCCTGGATCCAGGCCTCGACCTTCGCCGAACCATGTACTTGAGCCGGATGATTCAGCGCTGGGGCAAGCTGCCGCTGTTGTTCCTCGAAACACTTGGGCTTAAAGACCAGCGCTACGCATTCATCGGTACCGAGGACTGGTTCATGTTCCCGCTGCTGCAGCCGGGAACTTTCATCATGATCGACGAGACCGCTCGCAAAGTCGTCAACACGGGCTGGAGCAACGAGTTTGAGCGGCCCATCTATTTCCTGGAGCACCGGAAAGGCTATGCCTGCGGTTGGTGCGACTTGGCGGACGACCATCTAATTTTGCAGCCACACCCGGCGTCGGCGTGCCCCCCGCAAATTTACGCCTATCCCGCCGACATCGATGTCATTGGCCAGGTTTCGGGGATCGCGATGCGTCTCGACCAGGGCCGGCGGCGGCGCTCGCGTTCTTAAGCACCGTGAGAATGGCCGTCAAGTCAGCGACATACAACTGCCGGTCCTCTTTCTTCGCCGACGCGGGAACCAAGTTGCGGTAGGGCGCGAGTTTCACCCAGGTTTTCAGCACGGTGTGGCGATCATCGGTGATGTCGCGGAAGTAGACTTCCAGATCCGCCTTTTGTTGCTCCAGGTTGAAGGTAAGCCATTCCCCGAACGCCTGTGCGTGGCTTTTCTTGAGCGCTTTGTTCGCCTCGTCTTCCCCAAACAAAAGCGCTAGTCCGTGGTGTTCATAACGACCGTTATTGGCGTTGCGCAAAGAGGAAAGATAAACCAACTTCCCGAACAGGGACGGGATTTGCGACAGCGTATTACGCCACAGGTCGGAGGCCGCACCCCGGCTTAAGTGCGGAGTATCTTTCGTACTCCTCATCTGATATCGAATCATACACCTAAACGCCTTGGGATGGAATCCTCCAAATTCCAGTGTCAGGACGGTAGCGATGTTCTGGTTTCCGAAATGGTTTAGGCCGTTTCCCCGTTGGACGCGGATCGCCTTTACTCTAACTCCGAGTTTCAAACTCAGCAGTTAGAAAAAACCAACAGGAGATTGCTACCCATGCTCAAGAAATTATTGTTGCTTGCCGGTCTTACGTTCGCCCTCGTTGCCACGGTTTCGGCGCACGACTATCCCACGCCCGATTGCGACCCTTGCGGGCAGTTCCTGGCGCGCTGACCTCATCTTGCTCTGGGGGAGCTAGATGATAAGCTAGTGAGTGAATATCGCTAGTAACTCAGCCTTATGCATCGGTTCCCTTCTGAGCAGCAGTTCCTTCTTGCTCTTCAGGCTGCGGCGGTCGTCGGACTGTGCGTGCGGTTCGTCTGGACGGGACTGTACCGCATTTACGTCTACTTCTTCATTTATCTGCTTCTGCTTATAGCCCAAGCCATCGTCCTCAGTTCGGTCCCATTCCATACCAACGCTTATCGAGACGCTTTTCTAGTAACGGAGGGGTTGATCGCTTGTTCCTACTCGCTAGTTGTTTTGGAACTTTACTCAATTGTTCTGCGTGATCTGGCCGGCATTGCCAGCGCATCGCGAAGGTACATCAAAATCACGCTGGCCCTTGCCATTGGCTTTTCAGCATTGCTTTTGGTGTTTGAGAAAACCCCAGGATCCACGGTTGCGCGTTTTCTTATATTTGAACGCGTGGCGGTCTCCAGCCTGGTGGTGTTCGTAATCCTGATCAGCGTTTTCTTGCTCTATTATCCCATCCACTTAAGCCGCAATGCGGTTGTGTATTCCATTGGCTATGCCTTTTACTTTCTGATAAAAGCCGCCGCGCTGTTCATCGGCAACGTGGATAACCGTTGGCTTCGGCAGTTCGATACCCTGCGCATCGTGGCTGCTACCGCTTGCCTGCTATTTTGGACGTTTGCGTTGAGCCGCCGGGGCGAGAGCGGAGCTATCACCTTGGGCCACCATTGGAAACCGGAAGACGAAGAGCGAGTACTTTCCCGTCTGCAAGCCATAAATGCTAGCTTACTTCGTGCCGGACGCAAATAGGCTTAAAGCGTTTTTCCAATACCTCGTAAAAATACCGACGGAAAAGGATTTGATTTGCGTTAAAGAATCCGATAAGCTAGCTGAGGTGGTGGAGACACCTTTCCGACGATGATGTACCTGTCCATTTCAGTCGCCCTGGCAATTTTCGCCGCGGGCTTCGGTCTCCTGTTTTGGAAACTGGCCGTCCGGTCGGGTGCGCAGCCAGTGGACCCGGCGTGGCTGGACAACTTCTCCATGGCAACCTATGCTCCCATGGAGCGGTTGCTGGATCAAACGGATTTCACGTTCCTGGCGTCCCAGCCCGGATATGATCCTCGGATTGCCAAGACGCTGCTAGCCCGGCGCCGCAAGGTTTTCAACGGATATTTACGCCTGCTTACTCGCGATTTCAATCGGTTGCACGAGGTCGCGAAGTGGATTTTGATCTATTCGCCCATGGACCGTCCCGCGATTGCGCGGGCGCTCCGGCGTCAACACGCGATGTTTTTCTTTTCCGTTTGGGCGATCCGCTGCAAGGTAGCTTTTTACCCCTGGGGTTGGACCGCGCTGGACGTACCTCGGCTCTTTCACTCGCTCGAGCAAATGGGCGATCAGGTTCGGGAATTAGCCGCGCGTCGGATCGACAGCGCGCCGGCGTAGCTCCGAGAGATTGCGCGGCCGCGCGCTTTTCTACTCAGGAACAGATGCTCTTTAGGAGTTCCTTGGCTTCTTTTTGCGACAGGAACTCCGCTTCGGCTTCCTTGAACTCGCGCGTATGCACGCATCGGCGGGCGCCGCGATGTTCCACCGGAAACCGGAGGTGCAGAATCTCGTGGAACAGCACGTATTCCACCGCCAGACGGGGCACGGAGCTTCTGTCCAGCAGGCTGCTGATGATAATCGCGTTGTGGGAAGGATCGTAGTGTCCGAGCAAGGCGCGCGACGGACGACGGCTCCAGCCCAGCAGCGGGCGCGCCATCAGGCCGTGAAAATAACGCAAATTCAGATCTTCGAAAATCGAATCGAGGTCATAGCATCCCCCCTTGCCTCCCGAAACGAATTTCCGGCCGCGCGCCTGCTGCACGAGCTGCAAACTGCGGCGCATCTCCTTGCGATTCAAATAGCGCCGGTATCGCTCCGCCTGGATTTTTGGAACGGGCCGCCGCACAAGTTTAGAAAGGAGGATGTGGGCCAGGGCTTCCAGTATCCCGGCAGGGGCGCCCTCTAAGACGTCCGTGATCCTGACGTTCAGACCGGAATCGTCCCATCGAATAATGCTGTTGGCGTTGGCATATTTGCGGAATTCCACGTGGACGGGCGGCGCCGGCGTCCGCGGTTTCAGTTGGGAAAAAACTCGCGTGAAGATCTGTTCCGGCGTTTCGAAGAGAACGGCGCTGTGCACTTCCCCCAGAATACATCGGCCAAAGCGTGACGGTGGAATTGCCAGGTGCGCGACAAACGATCGGGCAAGGTATAGCGGTACTAGACCGTATGGCTGAACATGGTCTTCGTCGGCATGACCGTCGAACGGAGAGTCCCGGTTCAAATCACCTGGAAAGATCGTTCGGCAACGATAATTTTCTGAGCGGCTATACGGTAGATGTCTCCCAGGCTGGGATGCGGTTGGAGTTGGCCGCCAAAATCGGAGAAGGTACTTTGTCAACTTTCGAGCTGAAGGCTTGAAGCTGCACGGTACCGGGTCGGTTCGGCGGTGTGTGAGGCAGGGGTCTAAGTACTTGATCGGCTTGCAGTTTGCCGGCGGCCTTCAGTGGAAGGCGCATGAGCCTGCCCAAGCGCCTGAAGACACCAGCCAATAGAAACTACTGATTCATCGTATAGAAGTTTTTTCTCCATTTACCGCGCGAATCCAAGGCCACTCGGTATATCATCAAGAACTATGCCGCTTCGAAGATGGGTCCTGCTGCTGATTCCGGTGCTTTCCCTGGCGCAGTCGGTTGCCCCGTCCACCGACGCTCGCCTCAACAATCTGGAGGCGGCTGTAAAGTCGGCTCAGAGCGCCGGCGACAATGCCTGGATGCTCACCAGCGCGGCCCTGGTCTTGATGATGACCGGGCCCGGTTTGGCGCTCTTTTATGGCGGCTTGGTTCGTCGCAAGAATGTGCTGAGCACCATGATGCACAGCTTCATCCTGATGGCCGTGATCAGCGTGCTGTGGGCCATCGTGGGATACAGTCTGGCGTTCGGCGAAGGCTGGCCTTTTATCGGAGATCTGCGGTATTTGTTCCTGAACGGCGTGGGAAGCGCGCCCAATCCAGATTACGCTCCCACCATTCCGCACCAAACCTACATGGTGTACCAGCTCATGTTCGCCATCATCACGCCGGCGCTGATCTCCGGCGCTTTCGCCGAGCGCATGAAATTCAGCGCCATGCTGCTGTTTTCAGTGCTGTGGGCGCTGATCGTGTATTTTCCTCTCGCGCACATGGTCTGGGGTAAGGGCGGATTTCTAAACGCGGCGCTGGGCGGACGGATTCCTTGTTTCGATTTCGCCGGAGGGACTGTCGTCCACATCAGCTCGGGCGTTTCGGCGCTGGTCTGCGCCCTGTATCTCGGCAAGCGCAAGGGCTACGGTTCGGAGCCGATGAAGCCCCACAGCAGTGTCCTCAGCGTGATTGGGGCGTGCCTGTTGTGGGTGGGCTGGTTCGGCTTCAATGCGGGCAGCGCCGTCGCCGCTTCGTCGCTCGCCACCAGCGCATTCATCGCCACTCACTTCGCCACCGCCGCGGCGGTACTGGGCTGGATGCTGGCGGAGTGGCTGCGTAACGGCAAGCCGAGCGTGTTGGGCGCGATTTCGGGCGCGGTGGCGGGCCTGGTGGCCATTACTCCCGCTTCCGGCTTCGTGCAGCCCTTTCCCGCCCTGCTGATTGGCTTCCTGGCGGGTGTCGTCTGTTTCCTCATGGTGACCATCGTCAAGAGCAAGTTCGGTTACGACGATACACTGGACGCGTTCGGCGTACATGGCGCGGGCGGAACGTTGGGCGCTCTACTCACAGGCGTGTTTGCCACCAACGCCGTGAATGACGGCTTCAAGGATGCCAACGGCAAGCTACTCCCGCTGGGAATGGTGGATGGCCACGGCGGACAGGTCTTGAATCAAGCGGTCGGCGTTCTAATCTCCTGGGGCTTGGCGATCGTGGGCACGCTGATCATACTCAAGATCTGCGATGTGCTCTTGGGCGTCCGAGCGACGCCGGAAGCCGAACTGGAAGGCCTGGACATCAGCATGCACGGCGAAGAGGGTTATAATCTCGAAGCGTAGCCCCTGATCGAAACTGACAAGATCGAATCTGCCATGAAAAAAATCGAAGCCATCATCCAGCCCCACAAGCTGGAGGACGTCAAGGAAGCGCTGAAATCCATCGGAATCGACGGCATGACCATCACCGAGGTTCGGGGACACGGCCGCCAGAAGGGCCACAAGGAAATCTATCGCGGCATGGAATACCAGGTTGACCTTTTGCCGAAGGTGAAACTCGAGATGGTGGTTGCCGATGAGCGCGCCAATGAGGTGATCCAGACGGTGGTGAACAGCGCCCGGACGGGAAAGATCGGCGACGGAAAGGTCTTCGTATACGATGTAGCGGAAGCCATCCGCATCCGCAACGACGACCGCGGCGAAGGGGCTCTGTAGGGCGTTGCCGGTCCCCTGAAACATTCCAGTTGACCCGTGGCGGAGTCACAGAGTAAATTAAGTGACTGGCAATGGAAGAAAATCACTCCCACGAATCGGCGGAGGATGTGTCCCCCACACGCCGAACTTTTTATATCCTTCTGATCAACGGGATCATGGGCGTCATCGGGGCGGCGTTGGCCATCCCGGCAGCCGTCTATCTGCTGTTTCCTCCTAAGGCTCGCAAAGCCAGCACCTGGGTGAAGACCGCGGATCTATCCACGATTCCAGCCGGCAAGCCCACCGAGATTTCGTTTCAACGGAGCCGCGCGGACGGCTGGCAAGTAGTTACCGAAAAAGCGACGGCCTGGGTGGTGAAGCAGCCGGATAATCAGGTGATCGCGTTCACGCCCAATTGCACGCACCTGGGATGCGCCTACCACTGGGACGATCCTTCCCACACATTCATTTGCCCCTGTCATACCTCGGCGTTCTCGATCGACGGCAAAGTGCTCGGCGGGCCGGCGCCCCGTCCGCTCGACCGTTATGCGGTGAAGGTCGAAGCCGGAATCCTTGAAATCGGACCCGCGGAGCCCCATGCATAAAATCATCGAGTGGCTGGAGAATCGCACCGGTATCGAAACCGCCATCCGGAGCTTTCTGTACGAGGACATTCCGGCCTCGAGCGGCTGGCATCAGATTATCGGAAGCACCGCCGTCTTTTTCTTCGTGATCCAGGTGTTTACCGGCGGTCTGCTGGCATTTAACTTCGCCGCGACTCCCGGCGATTCCTACAACAGCGTCCGGTACATCATGCTGGAGCTGACCGGCGGCAAACTAATCCGCGGCCTCCATCACTGGGGCGCCAGCATGATGCTCATCATCGTGGTGCTGCACATGGTGCAGGTGTTCATTTACGGCGCATACAAGAAGCCCCGCGAGGCTACCTGGATGGTGGGCGTGGTGTTGCTCCTGATTGTGCTGGTATTCGGTCTCACCGGCTACCTGCTCCCTTGGGACAATCGCGCCTATTGGGGCACCGTAGTGACCACGCAAATCACCGGCTCGGCCCCGGTTCTGGGACCGTATCTGACGCGCTTGCTCGGAAGCGAGGAAGGGGTCAGCAGAGTCACCTTCTCGCGCTTTTACGCGGCGCATACCATCCTTTTGCCGCCGCTGGTGATCATCCTGATCGGCATTCATATTTTCCTGGTTCGAAAGCACGGCGTAGCTCCCGCGGTGG